>NZ_JBLROA010000094.1:0-16070 GCF_047921505.1 Micromonospora sp. SL1-18
TGGAAGCGGGAATCTCCCGCCCTTGAGCTTTAGGCGGGGGAGGATGTCAATTGAACCTGTGGGTACCCAACGGCCTCGTGGTGGGCTGCGAGGCACTGTTCATCCCGTACGCCGGGGAGTGGGTCGGCTTCCTGTTCGCTGCGGGCGCCCTCGGCATGCTCGCCGGCGACGTGGTGGTGGGACGGTTCCTCACCCCGGCCCAACGGGCGTGGTCCATCCGGCCGCTGCGGTTGCTGCTCGCCCTGCCCTACCTCGCCTTCGCGTTGCACCCCGCGCTGCCGCTGGCGATGCGACGCTGGTCGCCTCGGCCGGCATCGCCGCGTCGCTGCCGTTGCAGGAGCGGCTGATCGCCCACTCACCGCAGCAGGTGCGGGGGCAGGTGCTCGGCCTGCACCAGAACGGGATGATGGCCGGCCAGGCAGCGTTCGCGGCGCTGGCCGGGGTGATCGCCGACCGGCTACCGGCCAACTGGGCCGTGGCGGCGATGGCCGGGCTATCACTCCTGGCCACCGTGGCACTCACCCGGGGGTTGCGGGGAACCGAGGTGGCGCCCGGGGCGGAGCCGGAGACAGCGCCGACTCTCACGCCAACGGCCGACGGGCGTAAGGCCCGCGCTAGGCCGGCGCGCCACCGGCATCCGCTCATTGGTGCTGCCGGCGGCGCCCACCCGGTACACCGGGCGCCGGACATCAGTCGAGCGGGATGACCGACCAGACGTACATCGGGCCGGGGCACTCCTCGTCTTCGAGCGCCGTGGCGTACTCGGGGAAGTCGAACATCACAGGCGGCAGTATGCCGCCGCGCGCCGATGTCGTCGGCAGCGCGCGGCATACTGCCCGGCATGCGCGTACCGTTCCCGGAGCCCGGCCCGTCCTCGGACGCGCCCGCCCTCTTCCTCACCTATCTCGACTACTACCGGGACACCGTCGGCGACCGGCTCGCCGGGCTGACCGACGCGCAGGCCCGCACCTCCCGGGTGCCCTCCGGCTGGGCGCCGGTCGAACTGGTGAAGCACGTGACCTTCATGGAGCGGCGCTGGCTGGTCTGGGGGTTCCTCGGTGAACCGGTGCCGGACCCGTGGGGCGACCGCGCCCACGACCGCTGGCACGTCGCCCCGGAGGAGACCGTGGCCGACCTGGTGGCCGCCCTGCGCCAGGGCGGGGAACGGACCCGGGAGATCGTCGAGGCCAACCCGCTGACCACGCCCGCCGCGCTGGGCGGCCGGTTCACCGACGAGGCCAGCCGGCCCGCCCTCGCCGCGATCCTCTTCCACGTCCTCCAGGAGTACGCCCGGCACGCCGGTCACCTCGACATCGTCCGCGAACTGGTCGACGGGCGCACCGGGGAGTAATCGGCGTTCCGGTCGCCCGACGACGCGAGGTTCACCGGAAGTCCTCCTCGCGGTACTCGCCGGCCGGCCGCGCCCTGGCGTACTTGTCCCGCTCGGCGGCGCGCAGCTCGGTCCGGCGGATTTTGCCCGAGATGGTCCTCGGCAGCTCGGCAAAGTCCAGCCGCCGCACCCGCAGGTACGGCGCCAGCCGCTCCCGCGAGTGGGCGAAGATCACCGCGGCGGTCTTCTCGTCCGCCTGCCAGCCCGGGGCCAGCACCACGTACGCCTTCGGCACCGCCAGCCGCACCGGGTCCGGCGACGGCACCACCGCCGCCTCCGCCACCGCCTCGTGCTCCAGTAGCACGCTCTCCAGCGCGAACGGGGAGACCCGGTAGTCCGACGCCTTGAACACGTCGTCGGTGCGCCCCACGTACGTCAGGTAGCCGTCGGCGTCCCGGGATGCGATGTCGCCGGTGTGGTAGTAGCCGTCCCGCATCGCGGTGGCGGTCAGCTCCTCGTCGCCGTGGTAGGCGACCATCAGCGTGACCGGCCGGTGCGCCAGGTCGAGGCAGACCTCCCCGTCGTTCCCGGGTTCGCCGGTCACCGGGTCGACCAGGGTCACCACGTACCCGGGCAGTGGACGTCCCCATCGAACCCGGCTGCACCGACTGCCCGGGCGGGTTGCCGATCTGCGCGGTGGTCTCGGTCTGCCCGTACCCGTCCCGGACGGTCAACCCCCAGGCCGCCTCGACCTGCTCGATCACCTCCGGGTTCAACGGCTCCCCGGCGCCCACCAGGCTGCGCGGCGGGTGCCCAGCTGGGTCAGGTCCGCCTGGATGAGCATCCGCCACACCGTCGGCGACGCGCAGAAGCTGGTCACCCTGCACCGGTCCATCGCCGCCATCAGGCCCGTCGGGTCGAAGCGGGAGTAGTTGTAGACGAAGACCGTCGCGCCCGCGTTCCAGGGCGCGAACACGTTGCTCCAGGCGTGCTTGGCCCAGCCCGGCGAGGAGATGTTGAGATGCACGTCGCCGGGACGCAGCCCAATCCAGTACATGGTGGACAGGTGCCCCACCGGGTACGACACGTGGGTGTGCTCGACCAGCTTCGGCCGGGAGGTGATGCCCGAGGTGAAGTAGAGCAACAACAGGTCGTCCGCCCGGGTCACCCCGTCGGGCGTGAACTCGTCCGACTCGCCGTACGCCGCGGCGTAGGCGTGCCAGCGGTCGACCGGATCGCCGACCGAGATCCGGGTGTAGTCGCCGGGCACCTCGGCGAACTTGCCGGTGTGCTCCGCCCCGGCCACCACGTGCCGCGCCGCGCCGCGCGTCAGCCGGTCGGCCAGGTCCGCCGGGCCGAGCAGCGGCGTCGCCGGGATGATCACCGCGCCCAGTTTGATCGCCGCCAGGATCGTCTCCCAGAGTTCGAGCTGGTTGCCCAGCACAAGAACCAGCCGGTCCCCGGCCCGGGCCCCCCGCGCCCGCAGCCAGTTCGCCACCCGGTTCGAACGGCGGAACAGCTCGGCGTACGACCAGCATTCCTCTCCCCTGTCCGCCTCGACGATCCACAGTGCGGTGGTGTCGTTGCCTTCGGCGAGCACGTCGAACCAGTCCAGCGCCCAGTTGAACTCGTCCAGTCACGGCCAGCGGAACTTCTCGTACGCGATCTCGTGGTCCTCCCGTTGCACGAGCAGGAAGTCGCGCGCCGCGCGGAAGGCGTCGATGCCGGCGGTGGGCATGGGGGGTGTCCTTCCTTTGCCTGAACGCACGGCGAAAGGGAGGGTGCCGCGCGCAGTAGGCTGATCCTCGGGTGAGGTACGTCGGCGATGCGCAAACTGGGGCGCACACCCGGTTGGAAGTCGTGGTCCCGGCCCGCCGGGCTGGACTGCTCCCCTAGGAGGCGGCGATGAAGCGGTGGCGGCGACCCCGGGCTGGTGCCCTCGTTCTTCTCGCCGTGCTCGCGATCGGAGCGGTGCCGGTGGCCCGCGACCTGCTCCAGCCGCCCTCCGAGGGGGTCGCCGTCCAGGCGTACGATCGTACCGATGATCCCCGCGTGATCATGGCGCTCGTCGAGACCCACCCCGACTTCGTGCTGCACCGGGTCACCGCGCAGGAGGACGCCGGCACAGTCGTCCTGTACGTCTCGATGCGTCAGCCCTCGCGCTGGTCGTGGTCGGGCGGTGACCTCGCCGAGACCCGGGCTGTCCGGATCCGGCTGGACCAACCGCTCGCCGGTCGCGAGGTGCGCGACGGCCGGCTCGGCACACCCGTCCCGGTGCGATGACCCCGGACGCACGCTCGGTGGTGAGGACCTCCCGCTTGTTGTCCGATCCAGGTGAAGGTTGCGAGCGGTCGATTTCTTGACGTGCTGCTCGCAAGGTATCGGGCTGGCGGGGGCTCGGATTCTGGTCAGACTTACCTTGCGAATTTACTGGATCATGGTGCCTTCAGGCGATGCGCGTCGAGGAGCTGACCGGGGTCAGTGAAGCTCCGAATCCGACCTTTGGTGGAGATGGTGAGCCGCGTTTTTCTCTTTCTCGAAGCCATACCGGCAGACCGCACGTACCTGCGTCGGGGCCAAAGTCCGCGTCCGGCATAACCGGGGCAGCGCCCCGTATGCTGCTGGCCGCAACCGGGGCGACGCACCGCTTGTGGTGTTCGTCCCTCATCGGACCGGATCCGCCAGCCACGAGGAGACCACGCTCATGACCACACGCGACGAGGCGAGCGAAATGCGACCTCTTCGGTATTCCATCAACGTCACATTGGACGGGTGCTGCGATCACCGTGCAATTCCCGCGGACGAAGACTTGCATCGTCACCACACCGAGAACCTCGCCCAGGCCGATGCACTTCTCTTTGGCCGGGTGATGTACGAGCTGATGGAGGCAGCGTGGCGGCCGCCGGCGCCGACGGGGTCGAGACCTGATTGGATGGAACCCTTCGCCCGGACGATTGACGCGGCGAAGAAGTATGTCGTGTCGAGCGCTCTGGAAGCGGGTCGATTGGAACGCGGAGCTTGTGCGCGGGGATCTGGGCAACGTTGAGCAGCTCAAGCGGGAGTCGGGTAGGGGACTGTTCGTGTCAGGGCGTGCAGCTCCCGCTGGCGTTGGCGGAGCTGGGATTGATCGATGAGTACGAGTTCGTGGTCCAGCCCCGACTAGCGGGCCACGGGCCGAGATTGTTCGCGGGCCTATCGAAGTATGTCGACTTAAAGCTCGTGAGCCGGCTGGGGTTCGCCTCGGGGGCGGTGGCGATGCGGTACGAGCCGAGAAGGTAACCATCGGGCTCGTTAGCCCGAGCCGGCCGGAGCCCAGGTTCGACTCGCAGAGTAATTCTGACACTCGCAACCTTCGGCGATACAGGGCACTTGTCCGCCACGATGTCGCCCGTGAGCGTCACACGGCCCGCCCGTCGCTTCCAACGAAAACCAACGCTAAGGTCAATTGATCTTCGTGGTAGGTGACCCGTAGCGTGCCGCCTGTTCGATCCCACCGGCCGGTGTGGATCATGCTGGCGCAGAAGATGTAGCTGTACCCAGAGGCCATGAAAGACCCGTAGTGATCATCGTGGTACTGGCTGCTGTCGGAGGTGAGGCTGCTGTTGGAGTAGTAGCCGGTCTCGCTGGGCCGCCAGCTGCGCCAGGTCGCCGAGCTGACATCGCCGAAGAAGAACGGGTTCTGCCCGCAGTAGCCGTGCGCGCCGGCCTGGTTGATCCGGCAGTTGTTGGTGAACTCCTGCGGAATGACCGTCGGCCCGTAGTCCCAGATCAGCAGGTTCCGCCAGCGCGGCCGCTGGCCGTTGGACGCCTGCCGGACGCTGAAGTCGAACACCCCGATGACCCCCGGGAGTCACCGTAGGCGCCGCGAGACCCGCCCACGACGACGCCGCCGACGCCGAGCCCGGCAGGGCCATCGCGATCAACACGACAGCCAGGCGGCCGACCGTGCCCCCGCCCCGCGTGGCGCACCGGCGGCCGGCCGGTGCGCAACCCGTCAGACCGGCGGCGCCGGTGGCTCGGGCGGCTTGCCCCACGCCCGCCTCGCATCGGCGAGGGCCACCCCGGCCAGCACGACCCCGGCTGCGGCCAGCACGACCAGCGGCGGCGCCCAGAGCAGCGCCGGGAAGAGCAGGACCAGCGCACCGATGGCGACCAGCCGGGATGGGGATATTCGACCGAACACCTCGTGCTCGAAGCGGGACCGGCCCACCATGTACACGGCCGGCCCAGCGAGGATCGCCGCGGTCCAAACGGCTGCGGCATGCCCGAGCGGATGGGCGATCGCCAGCTCGTAGCCGATCGCCATGGTGATGACACCGGCGATCATGATCATGTGGGAATCGGCGGCGGACCGCCCGATGCGTGCCGGAGCCGGGCTCGCTTTGACCGCCTCGGCGAGGATCTGGCCGGCGCGGTAGAAGTAGATCCGCCAGATCAGGATCGACTTTCCCACGGCGACCGCGAAGGCCACCGTCGACGCCAGGTCACGCCCGTCGCTCACGTAGGTCAGCCCGGTGACCAGCACCACCTCGCCGAGAGCCACGAGGAAGAACTGCTGGTACCGCTCGGCCAAATGCGCGCCGGCGATGGACCATTGGGCGGGAGTCGAGCGACCGAGGCCGGGCACCGGCCAACCGAACCGGTTGGCCAGATACTCGATGGCCAAGGCTGGCCCCCAGAAGAACAACCGAGTTCCGGACCGCGCGAACAGGACGCCGAGGATCCACAGAACCGCCGTCGCCGCGTAGGTGATCAACATCCGCACCTTGAGTCGCTGCCGCTCGTCGCCGCGCAGCGCTATGGCGAGCAGCAGCGGCCGGCTCACCTGAGCGATCACATAACCAGCCACGAAGGTGGGCCCGGCGTCGCGAAAGGCGCGCAGGGTCCCCGCTCCCATCACCATGCTGGCCAGCAGCGCGATCAGCACGACGAGCTGGACCATCGGCTGGTACGGGTCGTACCGGCTGGTCGTCCAGGCGGTGCCCTGCCAGACCGCCCAGAGGGCGAGCAGCAGGAAAATCACCTTGGCGGCGTTGACCACGTTCAGGCCGAAGTCGTGCACGCCAGGAGCCATGTCGAGGTTCTCCACGCCCCGGGACACCACCTGGGTCAGCGCGAAGACGAAGATCAGGTCGAAGAAGAGCTCCAGGAACGAGGCGCGCCCCGTCGCCTCGCCCTTGGGCCGCAGCTTCTTCGGTTCTCCCAGCATGATCCACCCGTCCGCGGGGTGCCGTCCCGCTCAGGCAGTCGTAGCGCACCTGGGAAACGAGGGCCGCCACAACCCGCGAAAGCAAATGCGGCTGGCAAGGAAGTGGTAGGCGGTCCACCCGAAGCGCCCGGGGCGGCCTACGCCGCGTTCCGTACCTCAGCCGACCATGGTGACCGGCAGGTCGCCGTCGGCGTACCGGGCACGGACCCGCTTTCTGTCGAACTTCCCCACCGAAGTCTTCGGCACCGCCTCGGTGAACGCCCACCGCTCGGGCAACTGCCAATGAGCGACCCGGGCACCGAGGAACTCGCGCAAGTCCTCGGCGGACGCGGTCGCCCCCTCGCGGAGCACCACCGTGGCCAACGGCCATGGTCGCAGGGCTCTCCGTTTGTTTAGCCCGGTACCGGCATGTTGCGCCAGCGTTCATGGGCGGGCTGCCAGGTCGCCGGTCGCGGCGCCGATGCCAGCCGGCGACGTCGACGGGCAGCCGCGCCACGATCCGCGCGGTCCGCCTCGCAGCCGGAGCTGGCCCCGCCTGGTCGAACTACGCCCCCGGCGACCACAGACCGTGAGAATCACGCCTGCTCCGCACCGCTTCACCAAGAGAACTGGCGACAGTTAAATAGGCGATCTCACCAGTCCGGGAGGCCTGATGACAGCGGCGCTGCCCGTCCTGCGGAAGTTTCACTTCCTTCCGACTGGAACGAGGTACTACAGACTCAATCGGGTGGGCTCAGTTTTTCGAATACCAATAGCCCCGATCGCTATTCGGATTCGGCTGGACGCGCCACCCAGGTGGCCACACATCCCGGTCACAGGTCTTTGGCCATGTTGCGGCCGGTCTCGGTGAAGCCCAGCTGCTCGTAGAGGGCTCGGGCGCCGGTGTTGTGGGCGAAGACGTGGAGACCGATTCTGGTCAGCGCGTTGTCGTGGCACCAGCGCTCGGCGGCCTGCATGATCGCGCGGCCGTAGCCCTGGCGGCGTACGTCGGGTTCGACGGCGACGTTGTAGACGAACGCGGTGTCGTGGGTGACTTTGACCCAGAGGAAACCGACCCGGCGGTCGCCGTCGTAGGCGTACCAGAAATGGTGGTCAGGGGTGGCGGACTCGTCGGGAAGCAGCTGCGCGTAGGTGTCGGCGGCGTTGCGGGCCGCGTCCTGCGCCGACTGGCCCGACGCGGCGACGCTCTGCGCGTAGTGCGCCTCGGCCTCGGCCCGCCACGGTTTGTACTGCTCCTCGGTCATCGGCTCCAGCCATACGTCCGCCATGACCGACAACCTACCGAGTCGAAAGCACCCGCTCGCACTCTCAGTTCGGGGCCGCCGGACCACGGCGACCCTACCGTTACGCGCATACGAACACGTACCCGTCGTGCCGTCGACCGATTCAACGCCTTGCGTTCTCGGCCTGCGGTCGTCGCCCCGGTTCGGGAAGGCGGTCAGCCGCATCCCGGTCGGCACCGCTACGTCATCGAACGCTGCCTTGAATGGACCACCCGGTACCGGCGCCTGGTCCGCCGCTACGAGCGCAAGGCTTCCCACTTCCTCGGATTCCTGCGCCTGGCCTGTGCTCTGATCTGCTACCGCAGTTGAATAGGCGGCCTCACCAGTAGAGCAGGCCCACACCCCGCAAGGCGTCCTAGGAGGCTAGTTCCAAAGCGGCGATCCGGCCGCCTCATGGACAGGCAGCCGTCCAGCTGCCTATGGTGTGGAAAGGCAACCTTGCGGCTGCCTTTATCGAGGGCGGGTGAGCGGTGGACGAGGTGTTCCGGGCGCTGGCGGACCCGAGCCGTCGCCGGCTGCTCGACAGCCTCAACGTCCGCAACGGACAGAGCCTGCGCGAACTCTGCGCCGGGCTCGACATGACCCGGCAGTCGGTGAGCAAGCACCTCGCGGTGCTGGAGGCGGCCGGGTTGGTGACCACGACGCGACGGGGGCGCGAGAAGCTGCACCACCTCAACGCGGCGCCGATCAACGCCGTCGCCGACCGCTGGATCGGCCGCTACCACCGGGAACGGGCGCGTGCCCTCGCCGACCTGCAGACAGCATTGGAGCGGGAGCCCATGGAGAACCCCACGTTCGTGTACACCACCTACATCCGGACCACGCCGGAGCGGCTCTGGCGGGCGCTGATCGAGCCGGAGTTCACCCGCCGCTACTGGGGCGGGGCGGCGCTGGTCTCCGACTGGCGGGTCGGGTCGCCGGTGCTCTGGCAGGACTCCCCCGACGCCGAGCCGAAGGACCTCGGCCAGCGGGTCCTGGTGGCGAAGCCGTACCGCCGGCTGTCCTACAGCTGGCACGGCTTCCAGCCCGAGCACGCCGCGCATTTCGGCTGGTCGGAGGAGGAGCTGGCGGCCCGGCTCGGCGAGCGGCGGTCCAAGGTCACCTTCGACCTTGCCCTGTACGGCGACGTGGTCCGGCTGACCGTGACCCACGACGACTTCTCCCCCGACAGCGAGATGCACCGGGCGATCAGCGGACAGCTCGACGGCAGCGGCGGCTGGCCGGAACTGCTGGCCAGCCTGAAGAGTCTGCTGGAGACCGGCGAGCCGCTGCCGGCGCCGGTGCCGGCCGGCTGACCACGCCCGGCCGGGTCGGGGTTGCCCACCCCCGTCGCGGCAGCCCCGACTCGGGCACCGGTGGGTCAGCGGCCGGCGGTACGGACCAGCATCGGCACGAGGACGGCGGCGGCCACCAGGTGCATCGCGACCAGCGTCTCCGTCGCCGCCGTACCCACTCCCGACGAGCGGCCCGAGCAGCGACACCAGCAGCACGACCACGGCGATGCCGAGCCAGACGGCCCGGGCCCGGGTGATGAACCGCTCAGCAGGGCGAGCAGCGCCCTGCTGGCCAGGCCGGCCAGCAGGGTGGTGACGCCGACCGCGACCGGGGTGACCGGCTGATCCGTTCCGCCGCTGCCGGCTACCAGGTCCACCCCGGCGACGGAGACGGCGGCGATCCAGACGACCAGGGTGGCGGCGGCGACCAGCACGCACATGATCAGCAGCACCAGGCTCCAGCCGACGGTGAACTGGTCGAACCTGGGTCACCTCAGCGCGTCTGGTGGAGCAGCTCCTCGACGTCCAGTCCGCGGATCGAGGCGTCGAGGACCTGGACGGTGTGGGCCAGCGCGAGGTGGCCGCCGGCGCGGGCCACCGAGGCGGCGACCTGCATGAGGCAACCGGGGTTGGCGGTGACGAGCAGCCGCGCCCCGGTGGCCAGCACGGTCCGGGCCTTGCGGTCGCCGAGTTCGGCAGCCGGCCCGGGGTGGAGCACGTTCCACACGCCCGCCGAGCCGCAGCACAGCTCCGGGTCGGCGATCTCCCGCAGCTCCAGCCCGGGGATGGCGCGCAGCAGCCGGCGCGGCTGGTCGCGGACCCCCTGGGCGTGGGCCAGGTGGCAGGCGTCGTGGTACGCGACGGTCACCGGCAACGGGTGCCGGGGGGCGACCGGACCCAGCTCGACGAGGAGTTCGGACAGGTCGCGTACCTTGCCGGCGAAGTCGGCGGCGAGCGCGGCGTAGCGCGGCTCGTCGCGGAGCAGGTCGCCGTACTCCTTCAGGGTGGAGCCGCAGCCGGCCGCGTTGACCACGAAGTAGTCGATCCCGGCGGCGGCGAACGTGTCGAGCATCCGCCGGGCGAACCGGCGGGCCTCCGCGTCGCGTCCGTTGTGCACGCTGAGCGCGCCGCAGCAGCCCTGCCGGTCGGGCAGGATCACCACCTCGCAGCCCTCGGCGGCGAGCACCCGGACGGTGGCGGCGTTGACCTCGGGGAAGAACGCGCGCTGCACGCAGCCGGTGAGCATGCCGACCACGGCCCGCCGGGCGCCGACGGCGGGCACCCGGGCAGGCAACCGCGGCGGCCGGCGCAGCGGCGGGGTGAGGGCGTCCAGGGCCGCGAGCGTAGGCGCCAGCCGGGGCAGCAGCCCGGTACGTCGAACCAGCTCCCGCAGCCCGCTGGCCCGGTACGCGCGCAGCGGCCCGCGTAGCAGCCGCAGCCGCTTCGGATGGGGGAAGAGCGCGAAGATCGCCGCGCGCAGCGCCCGGTCCCGGGGGCCGCGCGGGTGCCGGCGTTCCACCTGCTGCCGGGTGTCGGAGATCAGCCGGTCGTAGCGCACCCCGGAGGGGCAGGCGGTGACGCAGGACATGCAGCCGAGGCAGCGGTCGAAGTGGGTGACCATGGAGTCGGTCAGCGGCTCGCCCTCCAGGCCCTGCTTCATCAGGTGGATGCGTCCCCGCGGCGAGTCTGTCTCCTCGCCCCACAGCACGTACGTGGGGCAGGTGGGCAGGCAGAAGCCGCAGTGGACGCAGTCGGCGATGAGCGCCGCGTCGGGCGGGTGGTGCGTGTCGAAGGCGCCGGGGCCGGGCGTACGGGCGGCTGCGGCGAGCACGTCGTGCGGGACGCCGGCAGGGTGGCTGCCGCCGGGCGAGGTGACCGGGGAGTTCCCGGGCTGCTGGGGGGCGCTCAAGTCAGATGCCTCCCACGAACCGGCCGGGCGCCAGTCGGGCGTCCGGGTCGAACCGCTGCTTGACCCGGCGCATCAGCGCGAGGCCGTCGACCGGCCCCCACAGGTCGACCCTTTGCCGGACCGGCGCAGGCGCGGTGAGGACCACGGTGTGCCCGGCCGCCGCCGCGGTGGCCGCGCGCAGCGCGTCGACCAGGCCGGCGACCGCCTCCGGGTCGGCGGTGCCGGGCAGGCCGGCGTAGAGGACGCCGACGCCGGCCGAGCCACGCAGGGCGAGGGGCAGCCCGTGCCGTTCGGCCGCCGCGCGGGCGTCGGCGAGCAGCCGGGGTACGCCGGACAGCGCGGCGGTCAGCCTCAGCCCGATGTCGCCGGGCCGCCAGGGCGGGTGTCCCCAGCCGTCGGGAGGCCCGCTGGTGACGGTGGCGCCGACGCCCAGCAGCCGGCGGGCGGCGTCGGCCCGGACGGCCACGCCGGCGGGGGCGCCCTCCAGCAGCACGGTCATCGTGGCCGGGCCGTCGGGCGGGGCGTCCACCTCCAGCGCGGCCGGCACGAGCTGCGCCCCGCGTACGGTGGCGGCGAGCCGGCCCGCCTCGACGAGGTCGTCGACCGGGCGGGCGACGTACGCGGCCGCCGCCGGCAGCGGGTGCAGCCGGAACGCGGCCTCGGTGACCAGCCCGAGCGTGCCGTACGCCCCGGTGACGAGCTTGCCCAGGTCGTAACCGGCGACGTTCTTGACCACCTTGCCGCCGGCGCGCGCCACCACCCCGTCGGCACGGACCAGGGTGACGCCGATGAGCAGGTCGCGCGGGGTGCCGTAGAGCATCCGGCGCGGACCGGCGGCGTTGGTGGCGACGGCGCCACCGACGGTGCCGCCGGGCAGCGGCGCGTCCAAGGCGAGCTGCTGCCCGGCGCCGGCCAGGACGGACGCCAGGGTGTCGAGGCGGGTGCCGGCCCGGACCACGGTGATCAGGTCGCCGGCGGCGTGCTCGACCACCCCGGCGAGGGCGGTGGTGTCGAGGATCAGGTCAAGCCGGCGGGGTGGGTTGCCCCAGTCCTGTCTGGTGCCGCCGCCGCGGAACGTGACGGCGAGGTCGAGTTCGGCGGCGGCGCGCAGCAGCGCGGCGGCCTGGGCGGTGTCGCGCGGGACGGCGACGTACCGGGCCGGTACCCCGGCGATGCTGTCACCCTCCCCCGCCACCCGGACCGAATCGGCGGGGTGACCCGCGGCGCGGAGGCGGTCGAGGATCCGGTCGGCGGGCATCAGAACGCCTCCGCCAGGCCGGCCTCCTGCGCCGGATGGACTCCGCTGCGCCGGCCGGGGATCTCGCCGCAGAGTCGGGGCGTCGGGAAGACCTTGCCGGGGTTGGCCAGCCCGGCCGGGTCGAACGCGCAGCGCAGCAGGTGCATGGTGTCCAGGTCGTCGGCGGTGAACATGCGGGGCATGAACTTCGCCTTGTCCATGCCGACGCCGTGCTCGCCGGTGATCGAGCCGCCGTGCGTGACGCAGAGGTCGAGGATCGCGCCGGAGACCTCCTCGGCGCGTTCGGCCTGCCCCTCGGCGGCGGCGTCGAAGAGGACCAGGGGGTGCAGGTTCCCGTCGCCGGCGTGGAACACGTTGGCTACCCGGATGCCGTGCTCCGCGGAGAGTTCGCCGATGCGGCGCAGCACCTCGGGCAGGGCGGTCCGGGGGATCACCCCGTCCTGGACGATGTAGTCGGGGCTGATCCGACCGACGGCGGCGAACGCGGACTTGCGGCCCTTCCAGAACAGCGCCCGCTCGGCCTCGTCGGCGGCGATCCGGATCTCGAACGCCCGGTTCTCCCGGCACAGCGCCTCCACCTGGGCGAACTGGGCGTCCACCTCGGGCGCCGGGCCGTCCAGCTCGACGATGAGCACCGCCCCGGCGCCCTCCGGATAGCCACAGTGCACGGCCGCCTCGGCCGCCGAGATGGCCAGCGCGTCCATCATCTCCACCGCCGCCGGCACCACACCGGCCGCGATGATCGCCGAGGTGGCTGCCCCGGCCTGGTCGGTGGTGTCGAACGCGGCGAGCAGCGTGCGTACCGCCTCCGGCAGCCGGGTCAGCCGCACGGTGACCTCGGTGGCGATGCCGAGGGTGCCCTCGGAGCCGACGAACGCGCCGAGCAGGTCATAGCCGGGGGCGTCCGGGGCGCGGCCGCCGAGGCGGACCCGCTCGCCGTCCGGGGTGACCAGCTCCACCCCGGTGACATGGTGGGTGGTGAAGCCGTACTTGAGGCAGTGTGCGCCGCCGGAGTTCTCCGCGACGTTGCCGCCGATGGAACAGATCTGCTGGCTGGACGGGTCGGGCGCGTAGTAGTAGCCGTGCGGGTGCGCGGCCCGGCTGACCGCCAGATTGATCACGCCGGGCTGCACCACGGCCCGCTCGTCCTCGGGTGCGATCTCGATGATGTCGCGCATCTGCGAGGTGACGACGAGGACACCGTCGGCGTGCGGCAGCGCCCCGCCGGACAGCCCGGTGCCGGAACCGCGGGCGACGAACGGCGCGCCCGCGGCGACGCAGGCCCGCACCACCGCGGCGCACTGCCCGGCGTCGGCGGGGAGCGCGACGAGAGCCGGGACCACCTTGTACTGCGCCAGCCCGTCGCACTCGTAGGTGCGCAGCTCCTGCCGGTCGCTGACCACCCGGTCGGCGCCGATCGCGGCCCGCAGGGCGGCGGCGAGAGCCTCGATGTCCGTCGTGGTCGTGCTCATCGCCCACCTCCGCGTCGGTCGTCGCTCAGGGCATCCGTTCGTACGCGGGCACGGTGAGGAAGTCGGCGAAGTCGTCGGCGACGGCGACCGCCATGAACAGCGCTCGCGCCTCGGCGTAGTCGCCCGGGTCGCCGGGCAGCCTGCCGATCTCCTCGTCGGCGATCCGCTCGACCAGCTCCCGGGTGACCCGCTCGCCGGTGTCGTCGAGGATGACATCGTTGTGCAGCCACTGCCATACCTGGCTGCGGGAGATCTCCGCGGTGGCCGCGTCCTCCATCAGGTTGAAGATGGCCACCGCGCCGGTGCCGCGCAGCCAGGCGGCGAGGTACTGCACCCCGACGCTGACCGCGTTGCGCAGCCCCGCCTCGGTGTGCCCGCCCGGCGTGGACCGGACGTCGAGCAGCTCGGCGGCGCTGACCCGTACCTCGTCGAGGGCGCGGTCGAGCTGGTGCGGCCGGTCGCCGAGCACCCGGTCGAAGACCGCCCGGCAGACCGGCACCAGGTCGGGGTGGGCGACCCACGAGCCGTCGAAGCCGTCGCCGGCCTCGCGGGTCTTGTCCTCGCGGACCTTCGCGAGGGCGGTCTCGTTGACCTGCGGGTCACGCCGGCTGGGGATGAACGCGGCCATCCCGCCGATGGCGTGCGCGCCCCGCCGATGACAGGTGTGGACCAGCAGCTCGGTGTACGCGCGCATGAACGGCACGGTCATGGTCACCGCGTTCCGGTCGGGCAGCAGGAAGTCCGCGCCCCGGGTCCGGAACTTCTTGATCACGCTGAACATGTAGTCCCACCGGCCGGCGTTCAGCCCGGCGGAGTGTTCGCGCAGCTCGTAGAGGATCTCGTCCATCTCGAACGCGGCCGGGAACGTCTCGATCAGCACGGTGGCCCGGACGGTGCCGCGCGGGATGCCGAGCCGGTCCTGGGCGAGCAGGAACACGTCGTTCCACAGGCGCGCCTCGAGGTGGCTCTCCATCTTGGGCAGGTAGAAGTACGGCCCGGCACCTCGGTCGAGCTGCCGGCGGGCGCAGTGGAAGAGGTAGAGGCCGAAGTCGACCAGGCTGCCGGAGGTGCGCTCCTCGTCGACGAGGACGTGCTTCTCGCTGAGGTGCCAGCCGCGGGGGCGGACCACGATGGTGGCCAGCTCGCTGTCGTGCAGGGCGTACCGCTTGCCCTCTGGTGAGGTGAACTCCAGCTTGCCGTCGATGGCGTCGCGCAGGTTGAGCTGGCCGGAGACCACGTTCTCCCAGAGCGGGGTGTTGGCGTCCTCGAGGTCGGCCAGCCACACCTTCGCGCCGGAGTTGAGCGCGTTGATGGTCATCTTGGCGTCCGTCGGGCCGGTGATCTCCACCCGCCGGTCGACCAGCCCCGGGGCCGGGTCGGCGACCCGCCAGTCGGACTCGCGGATCTCGCGGGTCTCGGGCAGGAAGTCCAGCAGCGCGCCGGTGGCCAGCTCGGCGTCCCGGCGGCGGCGCCGCTCCAGCAACGCGCGCCGGTGGGGCTCGAACGCGCGGTGCAGCTCGGCGAGGAAGGCCAGGGCCTCGGGAGTGAGGACCTCGTCGTAGCGGGGGTGGACCGGGCCCGTGACCTCGACGCCGGGAGGACTGGTCATCGGCTTGCTCCTCACCGTGACATGTGTGTCGATCTATCCGGTGGTGTCCCTGCCGACTGTAAGTCGCGCTGCTCACGGACGCGACCTGAGCGACGGCGCAGCCGCCGGGAGCGGTCGGCGGGATGCGGCGAGCGGTCCGTCCCGAACGACGAGCGGCAGCGCCCTCCCTCGGAATGGGACGGGCGACACAAAGGGGTTGGCAACAGATCTGGGTTTTATCGGCAGTCATAGTCGGACATTTCCATGTACTGTGGGGGCGTGAAGCTGTCAGACTGGGCACGCGAGCAGGGCGTGACCTATCAGAGAGCCTGGCGGTGGGTGAAGGACGGCAAGATGCCCGTTCCTGTCCGTCAGGCGCCGTCTGGGACGTGGATCGTGCAGGAGGCGCGGTCCGCGGCCGGTCGCGTGGTCGGCTACTGCCGCGTGTCCTGTAGCGAGCAGGAGGGTGACCTGGACCGGCAGACCGTGCGGGTTGTGGAGGGCAAAGCGCGCAGGGCCTGGCGGTGGCGGAGATCGTGACTGAGGTCGGCACCGGCCTGAACGGCAAGCGCCGCAGACTGCGCGGGTCCTCGTCGACCCGGCTGTGGCGGTGATCGTGGTCGAGCACAGGGACCGGTTGGCCCGGTTCGGTGTGGAGCACCTGCGAGCCGCGCTTTCTGCGACCGGGCGTCGCCTGGTGGTTCTAGGCCTGGAGGAATCCACGGACGACCTGGTCGAGGATATGGC
>NZ_JBLROA010000095.1:0-15745 GCF_047921505.1 Micromonospora sp. SL1-18
GCACCGGTCCGGCTGCCCTCCGGTGCCGTCGTGTCGGTGACCGCCAGCATCGGCCTCGCCCCCACCAACCCGGCCGGCCTAGCGGCCACCCTCGCCGACGCTGACGCTGCGATGTACCGGGCCAAGACCACCCGGACGGGTGTGGCCTTGTTCGACCCCCGCCGGGACGACCACACCACCCCGACCGCCGCTCCCCGCCCGGCGCTCCGGGTCCGGGATCTCGCGTCGGTGGAGGTGGGCCGATGACGATCGCCCCGACGCTGCCCGGCCTCGACCCCACCACCCCGGTGGAGCCCAGGCCGGGCTCCCGGGCCGCCCGCATGCTCATGCCCCGCTCCGTCGACGTCGTCAAGGATCTGGCGGCCGACTACGGCGTCTGCACCCGCCCCGTCAGCCTCCGCCGCACCGACCTGGACTCCGGTCTGACCGAGGTCATCGACATGCCATGCGGGGCCACCCAGGAAGCCAAGTGCCCGGCCTGCGCCACCCGTGCCCGCCGGCTACGGCAGCAGCAGATCCGCGAAGGCTGGCACCGCGACGACGAACCCGACCCCGGCCCCCAACCCGCCACCGACGCGCAACGCGGCCTGATCGTCGCCCGCGCGCATCTCGAGTTCGCCCGCGACGAAGCCGCCCGCGCATCGCAGTGGGATCAGGTAGCCGACCTGGACGACGCCATCGGGGAACTGGAAGCCCAAATCACCACCGAAGGACTCCGAGGCCGACCCGCACCCCCACACGCCACCGACGACCAGGACGACAACGACGGCAAACGCCGCGTGCGGTCCACCAAGCGGCGGCAGGACGCCTCGGACCTGCCCCGCCTGCCCGTCGACAACCGCACCGTCGGGCGCACCTACGAAGGGCACGGCGGGCAGGTGTTCCGGCCATCGATGTTCCTCACCCTCACCCTCGGCTCCTACGGCCGTGTGCACTCCGACGGGACACCGGTAGACCCGGACAGCTACGACTACCGGCGGGCCGCCTGGGACGCCGTGCACTTCCCCCGCCTCCTGGACCGGTTCTGGCAGAACCTGCGCCGGGCAGTCGGCTGGAACGTCCAATACGCCGGAGCGGTCGAACCGCAACGCCGACTGGCCCCTCACGCGCACTTCGCCATACGCGGCACCATCCCCCGGGCGCTGGTCCGGCAGGTGGCTGCCGCGACGTATCACCAGGTGTGGTGGCCGCCCGCCACCGAGCTGGTCTACGAGTCGGGGAGGGCGCCGCAGTGGGACGCCAATGCGGGCGGCTACACCGACCCGGACTCGGGGGAACTGCTGCCATCGTGGGATGACGCCCTGGACCTGGTCGACGCCGACCCCGACGCTGAGCCGGTGCACGTCGTCCGCTTCGGCGTCCAGGTCGACGCCAAGGGCGTGCTCGCCGGCACCAAGGACGCCGACCGTTGCGTCGGCTACATCACCAAGTACCTCACCAAGCAAGCCGCCGACTGCCACCAGGTGACCACCGGCCGGCAGCGGGCGCACCTCGAACGGCTGTGGCAGGAGTTGCGGCACACGCCGTGTTCGGAGCGGTGCGCCAACTGGCTGCTCTACGGCATCCAACCCAAGAAAGCCCGGCCCGGGTTGAAGCCGGGCAACTGCAAGAACAAGGTCCACAAGCGCGAAACCCTCGGCATCGGCGGCCGACGCGTCCTCATCTCCCGCCAATGGTCCGGCAAAACCCTCACCGACCACCGCGCCGACCGACGCGAATGGGTCAAAGCCCTGCTCGGCGTCACCACCGACGCCGGCACCGCCCCCACCGGCTCCGACACCGTCCGGCACGCCTGGGAACTCGCCAAACCCACCGACCCCGACGTCCCACCACTCGGCCACCGCGTCCTACGCGCCATCTCCGAACGCATCCAATGGCGCGCGCAACTCGACGCCGCGAGGCGGGCCGCCGACCCGCCAGATGTTTCGGCAACTTCTCTCGACGGCCACGACAAGGAGGAACGGTGACCATCTCGGACCTGCGTCCGGTCCCCGCGCAGCTGTGGGAGCTGCCAGCCAATGACCTGCCGCCGCTGTTGCTCCGCCCGGAGCAGGTGGCTCGGGTTTTGAACGTCGGTCGGTCCAAGGTCTTCGACCTGATCCGCTCGGGCCAGCTGCGGTCGGTCAAGGCCGGCGGTTCGCGTCGGATCTCGGCAACTGCCCTGCGGGACTACGTGGCTCGCCTGGAAGCCGGGGAGGAAGAGTGACGCGACCGGACGAACAGCCGCCGTCGGAGCGGAAGCCGCGGCGGTCCAAGCGGGGCAACGGTGAGGGCTCGATCTACCTTCGCAAGGACGGCCGGTGGACGGCGGCGTACTTCGTGCCGAAGCCGGGCGGTGGGGAGTCGCGTCGTTACGTCTACGGCCGGTCACCGGAGGAGGTGGAGACGAAGCTTGTCGAGATCCGCAAGCAGGTCCGGGCGGGCGCGCCGCTGGCTCCCGCCGGCCTGACGGTCGCCCGGTACCTCGAAGAGTGGATCGAGCAGGTAGCGGCCCCTCGGGTGCGGCCGAACACTGCCCGCTCGTACCGGGACCTGATCGCGAAGTACCTCGTGCCGAAGCTCGGCCGGAAGCGCCTAGGCCAGCTGGGCGCCCGAGACGTTCGGCAATTCCTCGCCACGCTCGCCGCTGACGGTGTGGGCGAGCGGACGGCTCAGCTGGCACATGCGGTGCTGCGGGCGGCCCTGGAAGACGCCATGCGGGAGGAGATCATCCCACGCAACGTGGCGAAGTTGGTCCGGGCTCCCCGTCCGGCAAAGCAGGAGCGGGAGCCGTTGACGGTCCAGCAGGTGCGAGCGCTGCTGAACGCAACGCGGGATCACCGACTGCACGCGCTGTTCGTGGTGTTCGCGGTGCTTGGTCTTCGTCGCAGTGAGGCGCTGGGGCTGCGGTGGGATGACGTGGACCTGGAAGCGGGCGTCCTGCGGGTGCGGCGCAGCCTGCATCGGGTCGAGGGGCAGTTGGCAACCTTCCCGACGAAGACGCAGCGATCGGCCCGAGCCGTGCCGCTGCCGAAGCTGGTCGTGCGGACGCTCCGCGATCACCAGCAGGGCCAGGAGGCGGAGCGGCTGGCGCTCGGGGCGAAGTGGCCGAGCCTCGGCTACGTCTTCACGACGCCGATCGGCACGCCGCTGGATCCGCGCAACTGCACTCGGCTCGTTCAGGACCAATGTGCGGCGGCAGGGCTGCCCGCGATCCGGCTTCATGATCTCCGGCACGGCTGCGTCTCCGTGCTGCTCGCCCTGGGCGTGCCGCCCCGGACGGTGATGGACATCGTGGGGCACAGCACGTTGGAAATGACCATGACGATCTACGGGCATGTGAGCCTGGATGACAAGCGGGCGGCGCTGGATCAGCTGGGTGGCCTGCTCGATGAGGAGCCTGAGGAATGACGTTGCTGTCACCGGTTGCTGTCAGGGCCGGTCGCAAGCGACCGGCCCTGTGCGTTTCCCCTGTTCAGATTGGCGCGCCCGAAGGGACTCGAACCCCTAACCTTCTGATCCGTAGTCAGATGCTCTATCCGTTGAGCTACGGGCGCTTGGTGCTCAGCCAGTCTACACACCTGGCTTTCGCGCGGAGACTCCGGGATTCGAACCCGGGAGGGGCTTTAAGACCCCAACCGCATTAGCAGTGCGGCGCCATAGACCAGACTAGGCGAAGTCTCCCCGGTGGCCCGGAGACCACCGCGCCCGAGGATACAGGTCCGCCCCGGCCCGGGGCAAAGCGACTACCGGCAAGGGGGCCGCCCGCTGCGTTTCCCCCGTGTGCGGCGTCACACTCCGGACTAGGCTTCATCGATATGCAGGAGCAGCCGCCGAGCAATCCGCCCCGTCGCGAGCCTGCCGCCGACGCCCGGCGGAGCCGCTCCCCCCAGCCGGCCTTCACCCCGCCGCCGGCTCCCGAAGCGCCCGCCGCGCCGGCGGAACCCGCCGAGACCGAGGGCGGGACACCGCCCCGGACCAGGCAGGCCAGGGTCGTTCCCACCGTGCTCTTCCAGCCGCCCGACCCGGCGGTCGCGCCCGGGGCCGCCGTACACGATCAGACGCGGAAGACGCCGCCTGCCCCGGCGGTAGTGCCCCGGGCCGCCGAGGCCGATCGAACGCAGGGTGGGCCGTACGCCGCGGCACCCCGCCCCCGCCCGCCCGCGGACCCGGCCCCGCCCGTCGACCAGGCCGCCACCGCCTCCGGCACGGGCGAGGCCGCCACCGCCTCCGGCGCGTTGGAGGCCCCGTCTGGCCCGGGCTTGACGCCGGGCGCGAACAGCCGGCCGGCGACAGACCCGGCCGACGGCGGGCCGGAGGCGGGCGAGGCCTCGACGCCGGCCGGCCGCGTCACGACCAGGAAGGCGGCCCCGGCGAGGCGGGCCGCGCCGGCGGCGAAGAAGGCAACCATCCCGAGGGAGGCGGCCACCCCGGCGAGGGCGGCCACGGAGGAGAGCACGCTGGCGAAGGAGAGCACCACGGCTAGAAAAGCCACCCCGGCCAAGAAGGCCACCAGGGCTAGGAAAACCACCCCGGCGAAGGAGACCACTGCGGCCAGGAAAGCCACCCCCGCGAAGAAGGCCACCACGGCCAGAAAAGCCACCCCCGCGCAGAGCACAGCCGCCGCCACTGGTCCGGAACCGGGTACGCGGCAGGCCACCACGGCGATGACCGGCCCCAGCGCGCCGTACGGCCAGGAGTCGGGGCGTACCCCCGCGGCGGGGTGGCGGGCGCTGATCGCGCGCCTGCCCGACCACCCGGGTTTCGCGCCGGAACTGCTGGCCCTCGCCGCGGTGGACGCGCTCGGGCCGGTTGCCCGGGGCTGGGTGGATCGGACCCGGGGGACCTACCCCGACGCGGACGCCGACGGGCTGGCCCGGCTGGCGGCCCGACGGTTCGTCCGGCTGGCCGGTACGGGTGGGATGGTCGCGGCGGGTGCCGGCCTCTTCGCGCCGGTGGCGGAGCTGGCCGCGGTGCTGTGGGCGCAGGCCAGCCTGGTGCTGCACCTGGCGGCGGTCTACGGCCGGGATCCCGGACATCCGGACCGGGTGGCCGAGCTGCTGGTGCTGACCCAGGTGCACCCGGATATCGGCGCTGCCCGGGCGGCGGTCGAGGCGGTCCGGTCGGCGGGCGCACCGGCGGACGGGCCGTGGCCACGGGCGGCCGAGGCGGCCTGGCGGTTGGCGACACCGCTGGCCGCGCAGGTCGGCGGCTGGCTGGGGCTGCGGGTGGCGGCGCGGCTGCTGCCGGGCGCGGGGGTGCTCGCCGCTGCGGCGGGTGGCTCGGCTGCCGCCGAGCGGTTGGCCGCCCGCGCCGTCGCCATCTACCGACCAGCCCGGCCGCGCTGACCTACGCCAACACAACGTGCGGCATGTTGGGCTGTCCTCAGCTGCGAACAGCCCGACATGCCGCAACCCGCCGAGCCCATGAGGCCACGGCCGGGGGGCGGCCGGTCAGAGCCAGCTGAACCAGGACTTGGGCAGCAGCGCGTAGCCGACGAAGGCGACCACGTCGAGCAGGGTGTGCGCGACGATCAGCGGGGCCACCCGCCGCGTACGCAGGAAGAAGAGGCTGAACACCACGCCCATCACCGCGTTGCCGACGAAGGCGCCGAAGCCCTGGTAGAGGTGGTAGGAGCCGCGTAGCACGGCGCTCGCCGCGAGCACCGCTCCGAGCCGCCAGCCGAGCTGCCGGAGCCGGGTGACCAGATAGCCGACCACGATCACCTCCTCCAGCACGGCGTTCTGCACGGCGGCGAGGATCAGCACCGGCACCGCCCACCACAGGTGCGGCAGGGCGGCCGGGACCAGGGTGGCGTTGAGGCCGAGCTGCGCCGCCGCCCAGACCAGCGCCAGCCCGGGCAGGCCGATCAGCGCCGCCAGGCCCGCGCCCCGGGCCAGGTCCGACCCGGGCCGGGTCAGGTCCACCCCGAGAATCCGCGGCGGGTCGCCAGGGTCGCGCGCCAGCAGGTGTACGGCGAGCAGCACCGGCAGCAGCGCGAAGAAGATGCCGAGAAGCTGGTACGTCAGGTCGAGGTACGGCCGGGCCGACGCGGAGGTGTTCAACGCGGCGGTCTGCTTGGCGAGTCCGCCGGCGGCGGTCAGCTTGGCGACCAGCGAGACCAGCGCGTACATCGCCGACTGCCCGAGGGAGAGGCCGAGCACCAGCAGCGTCTCGGTGCCCAGGGTCCGATGGGACACCGGCCGGGCGAGCTCGTCAACCGTCACCGGACCACTGTGCCGCACGTGGTGGCGCCTCGGCACCCAAGTGAGCCGGTCGCACATTCTGTGCGACCGGTTCGCACGCTCCGTGGAGATTCTGTCTGTGCCCGATCCGCCGTCAGGGAAGGAGCGTGGCCCTGTGGAGAACTTCGCGCGGCTGCTGAAGGAGAGCTGGACCCTGGTCGAGGAGCACCGGAAACGGCTGAGCGGTCACTTCTACGCCCGGCTGTTCCTCCTCGACCCGGAGCTGCGCCAACTCTTCCCGGTGCAGATGAGCGGCCAGGGCGACCGGATCCTGGAAGCGATCGTCGCCGCCACCCAGACGGTGGGCGACCCGGAGAGCTTCGACGAGTACCTGCGCGCGCTGGGCCGGGACCACCGGAAGTACCACGTCGACGCCGCGCACTACGAGACGATGGGCGTCGCGCTGCTGGACGCGCTGCGCAGCATCGCCGGGGACGGCTGGAACCTGGAGTACGACCAGGCGTGGCGGGAGGCGTACGCGAGCATCTGCGAGCGGATGCTCGCCGGGGCGGCGGCCGACGACAACCCGCCGTTCTGGCACGCCGAGGTGCTCACCCACGAGCGGTACGGCCCGGACACGGCCGTGCTGACCGTACGCGCCCTCCAGCACCCGCTGCCGTGGCAGGCCGGCCAGTACGTCAGCATCGAGGCGCCCCGGTACCACCCGCGGGTGTGGCGGACGTACTCGGTGGCGAATGCCCCGAACGACGAGAACGTGCTCGAGTTCCACGTGCGTACGCCGGCCGGGGCGGCGGGCTGGGTGTCCGGGGCGCTGGTCCGCCGCACGAAGCCGGGGGACCTGTTGCGGGTGGCCGCGCCGATGGGGTCGATGACGCTGGACCGCTCCTCCAGCCGGGACATCCTCTGTGTGGCCGGCGGGGTCGGACTGGCCCCGATCAAGGCGCTGGTGGAGGAGCTGACCCGGGTCAACCGGACCCGCTGGGTGCACGTCTTCTACGGCGCCCGCCGCCCGGAGGAGCTGTACGGCCTGCCGGGCCTGGAGGAGCTGGTGGCCGCCTACCCGTGGCTGTCGGTGACCCCGGCGTGCAGCGAGGACCCGGACTTCGACGGCGAGTTGGGCGACATCTCCGAGGTGGTCAGCCGGTACGGCCCGTGGACGACGCACGACTGCTACGTCTCCGGCTCCGTGCCGATGGTCCGGGCCACCCTGCGCGCGCTGGCCGCCGACGACGTCTCGCCGGACCACATCCGGTACGACACCTTCGGCAACCTGTAGACCTTTCTCCCCCCGAGCCGGGTCGCGTGCCACCGCCCCCTGGGGCACGCGACCCGGCCCCCCGTTCCCCGGTGTGCGGGCCGGGCCGGCAACCGGCCCGCGCACCGGAGTCCCGGCGGGTCAGTAGCGCCACGGGTTGCCGGTCTCCCGGTATTCCTCGACCGGCACCAGCGGCACGCCGGGGGTCATCCGGTCGACGTAGAGCCGCCCTTCCAGGTGGTCGATCTCGTGGGCGACCAGGCGGGCCATCGCGTACTCGAAGGACGTGATGACGCGGCTGCCGTCCCACTGGGCGTGCTCCACGTCGACGCGCAGCGGGCGGGGCACCAGCCCGCGGTGATCGAAGAAGGAGAGGCAGCCCTCGTACTGCTCGTCCGTGTCGGATGCGGTGTCGACCACGCGGGGGTTGATCAGGACGACCGGCTCGGCGGCCCGGTCGGCGGGGCGGACCAGGGCGACGGCCCAGCCGAGCCCGAGCTGCGGGGCGGCGATGCCGACGCCCTTGCTGAACGGGTGCAGCTCGTCGAGGCGGGCCAGGATGGCGGAGAGCCGGTCGACGACGTCCCGGGCAACCCGTTCCTCGCGGGGCAGGTCGAGCTGGCGGGCGGGCTGCCGGAGCAGGTCGTCGTCGCGCTGCACGATGCCGAGGGCACGCATCCGGTCGCTGGCCCGTACCCGGCCGTCGGGGCCGTCGGGCTCGGTGTCCGGGGGCTCGCTGCGGAACCGCCACTGCAACCGGTAACGGGCGTTCAGCGGCGGGTCGTCGGTAGCCCAGTCGTAGCGGGCGCGGCCACCGTCGTCGCACCGCTGGATCGGGGTACGCAGCGGGCCCTCCTCGGCGGAGAGGGAGGTCTCCAGCCCCCACACCTTCGGCTCGAGGTCGGCGGGCAGGTCGAGCCGGACGGCGAGGTGCCGGGTGGGCAGGCGTACGGCACGTTGGAACCAGGGGCCCCACTTGTCCCGCCCGACCTGGTACGCGTACTCGATGGTGGCCCGATCGCCGGGGTAGAGCGGGAAGCGCCCCTCGTCGTTCTCGAAGAGCAGCCAGATCTCCTTGAACGCGTCCCGGTCGTGCTTGGCCCGCCAGTGCATCGGCTCGCGCGTGCCGCCGTCGTTCCGGTACGCCGCCAGCTGCAGCTCGGCGAAGGTGAGCGGGTTTTCCCGGTGGTGCCGGTTGGAGCGGCCCGGGTCGTTGGGGTAGCGGTCGACGGCGACCCGGACCAGGTAGCGGGTGACCGGCTCGGTGCCGGCGTTGTAGAGCTCGCGCCGGATCGCGCAGTGGTAGGCCCGGTCGGTGTGGGTGAGGGTGGCGGTCTCCCGCTCGACGACCAGGCCGGTGCCCGGCGGCAGCCACTGGCCGGGTACCGGTAGTTCCCGGTGCGCCCCGCCGGAGCGGCTGTGCCGCAGCTCGTCGTACTCCCGGAAGCGCTGCCAGATCGCGCCGCTGGCCTCCAGGACGGCCTCGGCCCGGCGGGCGAAGTCCTCGGTGGGCCGGTGCCGGCGCCCCTCGACGTGGCTGACGTACGACGGGTCGAAGCCCATCAGGGTGGCCAGCTGCTTCTTGGACAGCCCGCGTCCGGTCCGGTGGCGGGCGAGTTCAGCGGCGAAGGAGTCGGCGGCACGCTCGATGGGGGAGGTCGTCATCGGCTTCCTCGTACGCGGGAAGCCCATTTTCACGTTCGGTGGCGGATCGTGTACGGAAACTGCCTCGTATTCGACACTCTGCTTGACAATTCAGCGGCGTGCGTCGATGCTTGCGCGGCCCGCCGGCCCCCCGGCGGCGTTTCCCGCCCGCCCGGCCGGGTAGTCGCGGCACGCGGCGACGGGCCGGCGGAGCGACCGGCACCTCTTCCGCCTGTTATCTGGGCGACTCCCCCTCGGATTGGAACTGTGGTTAGGCTAGCCTTAGTTCGAGCGGCGGAGGGTGCCGGCCGGTGGAACAACCAGACGGGGGACGGTTCAGGTGAAAGCGGTGCTGCCGAGGCGGGAAGCCGCCACGCCACTCGCCCCGGTGACCGCGACCCTGCGCGCCATGTTCGGCACCGACGACCTGCCCGGGCTCGCGCCCGGCCTGCTGGTCACCGGCGACGAGGCCCGCTGGTCACCGGCCACCCGGCTGGTCGACGGGACGCTGCTGCCCGAGTTCCTGCACGCAGCGGCCCGGCAATGGGGCGGAACCCCGCACGCCTGTACCGCGCTGGCCTGGAAGTCGTACAGCTACTGGGCCGCGCTTCCGGCGGTGCTCGGCTGGGCCTCGGCCCGGCGGGTGCCGCTGCTCGACCCAGCCGACGTGCTCATCCACTTCGCGGACCACCAGCGGCTGCTCACCCTGGGTCTGCGCAGTTCGACCACGGTCGCGGTGCTGCCCGGCGACCCGCTGGCGCTGACCGGCCCACCGGGCGTACGGGTGGTCGCCGGCGACGCGGCGCTGCTCGACGTGCTGCGCGCCTCGCTGCTCGACGCCCATTTCGCCCCGCTGATCGCCGCTATCCAGAGCGAAGTCCGGATCGGCACGCGTACGCTGCTGGGCTCGGTCGCCTCCGGCATCGCGCACGGCATCCTGCTCGCCTCGGACGCGCTTCCCGGCTCTGCCACAGAGGCCATCGGCACGCTGCTCGACGCGCTCGACCTCAGCGACCTGGTGGAGCTGGTGCCCGGCCCGGCTGGCAAGCCGACGGTGCAGCGGCGTACCTGCTGCCTCGCCTTCACCCTGCCGCGGCCCAAGATCTGCCAGGGCTGCTGCGTCCGCCCTTCTTGATCCCAGGCGGGCGGGCCCGCCGCTCAGTCGACCAGCGGGCGGACGTCCCAGAGCCACATCCCGCCGACCGAGACCGGCTCGACGCCGGTCAGCTCGGTCATCCCCTGGCGCAGCGCTTCGGCCTGGCGTAGCCGGGGGTCGAGGATCACCGCCCCGGCCCGCCAGTAGCGCAGGTCGTCCACCGCGGCCGCCCGGTCCTGCGGCGTGATCGGCGGCACCCCGTTGGTACGCCGGACCCTGATGAAGAAGGTGCTGGTGGGGCGGGGCGGGGCGGTGAACAGCGCCACCCGGCCGGCACCGGGGCGGGTGTCCGGATAGAGGAAGTAACCGCGGGCCAGTGGCATGCCCAGCCGGGTCTCGGCGGCCCAGCGCAGTGGCTCGCTGTAGTCGGTGTCCGGCAGCGGCAGGGTGACCACGCTGTGCCCGCCGGCGACGTACGGCCGCCAGGCGCCGGAGGTGACGAACGCGGGTACCGGCTTGAGGCGTACCGAGGGCAGCGGTGTGGGCAGCAGCGGCAGCAGTGCCATCGTCAGCACGGTGGCGGTGGCGAAGCGGATCTGCCGGCGGGCGGCGGGATGGCGCCGAACCAGCCTCCGGGTTTGGTCCGCGCCGAGCGCGAGGAGGACGCCGACGATCGGGGTGAGCGCCAGCGACCAGCGGGTGGGCACCACCGAGTGCAGGAGCGGCAGTTTCTCCAACGCGGCCCATGGGCCCGGGATGCCGGTGTCCCGCCCGTCGAGCCGGATCTCCCGGCCGAGGGAGAAAAGGACGAAGACGACGCCGACCGCGGCCAGGCCGAGGACGACGACGTTACGGCGCAGCCACCAGACCAGCGCGACCACTCCGACGGCGAGCGGCCAGCCGAAGAAGGCGTTCTCTTCAGTGGGGTTCTTGACGAGGTGGGCGCTGGTGCGGGCGTCCCCGGCGAGCGATTCCCGGGACCAGGCGACGTACGAGGCGAGGTCGGTGCGGTAGCCCCGGATCAGCCGGGACAGCCCCTGGTAGGCACCGGGCCCGGCGAGCTGCACGTGGAGCGGGTACGCCAGCAGTGCCCCGGCGACGACGACGGCCACCCCGAGCCCGGCGCCGAAGGGCCGGGCCGCCCGGCGCAGCTCCGGCCGGCCGATGGCGACGGCGAGGATCACCACGCCGAGCCCGATCGCTGCCATCAGCAGGATCTCCAGGTTGAGGAAGGCCTGCCAGACGATCACCAGGCCGAGCAGCACGCCGTTACGCAGCCACCGCCCCGGTTCGGTCAGGCGCAGCGTCCGCCAGATGATCAATGGCACCACGAACTGGCTGACGATGTTGGGATGCGCGTTGGCGTGCGAGACCATCGCCGGGGCGAAGGCGCAGAAGCCGGCCCCGAGCCAGGCCGGTCCCCGGCTGCGGATCAGCACCCGGGAGAGCAGGAAATACCAGGCCACCCCGGTGGCGATCATTCCGGCCGTGAGAAAGACCAGAAAAGCGGTACGCGGCCCGAACAGTACGGTGATCGGCGTCATTGGCAGAGAAATGGATAAAACCGACGTATTTGCCATCAAATTGACGCCGTCCGGGACATTCATCCGGTCCGAGGCGAACGGATAGACGAAGTCGGTCACCACTCGCGCACCGTGCGCCATCATCCACTGAAACTGCGCCTGATCGGAACGGTTGTCCCGTATGCCGTGGTCGGGGTGCAGCCAGAACCGAGCGGTCACCCAGAACGCCAGCAGCACGAAACTGAGCACGGCGGCCGCGTCGATCCACCTTCCCCGCCCCGGCCATCCGCCCTCGTCGAGCCGATCCTCGCTGGCCGCACCACGGGCGGCGTCCGATTCAGGAGTAGTCATGGCAATTCAGAGCGTAGTCAAGAATGGTCGGGCCGTGACACGTTTCTGGGTACTGGCGTACTATGTGCCGAGTTCGCCGACCGCCGATCACGTGCCCACCCCCGACCGCAATTCAGCCACCCCCGGTACCCGATTCCATGTCATCCATCTGGATGGTTGACTCTGTCGGTCCAGGCGCGGGTCAGTCATATCGTGAGGAATCGACGCATGGCAAAAATCACTGGGGATCAGCGCGTCCAGTCAGAGGTGCTCGAAGGCCTGGCGATGGCAGTCAACCACCGCCGGTGGTTCGTCGAGCTGGCGGTGCCCTACCTCGGTGACAACCCGATCGAGATCGGCAGCGGCCTCGGGGACTACGCGCTGGAGTGGTCGGAGCGCCTGCCGCGGATCACCGCCACCGAGGCGGACCCGGACCGGCTGGTCCGGCTCAAGGAACGGCTGGCCGACCACCCCACCGTCGAGGTCCGGCAGATGCTGCTGCCGCACACCGAGCGCGGCGACTACAGCGCTGCCGTGTCGTACAACGTGCTGGAGCACATCGAGGACCACGTGGGCGCGCTGCGCAGCATGCGCGACCTGATCCGGCCCGGTGGGGCAGTGATCATCATCGTGCCGGCGTTCCAGTTCGCGATGAGCCCGGCGGACATCGCCACCGGCCATGTCCGGCGCTACACGAAGAAGAGTCTCGCCGCCGCGATGGCCGAGGCCGGCCTCACCGTAGAAAAGATCCACTACGCCAACGCGCTCGGCCTGATCGGCTACTTCATGGCCACCAAGGTCTTCCGGCTGATGCCGAAGGAGGGCCCGATGGTGAAGATCTACGACACCCTGGTCCTCCCCGCCACCAAGGCGGCCGAGCAGCGGCTGCGTCCCCCGTTCGGCCAGTCCGTCTTCGCGGTTGCCCGCGTCCCGGGCTGAGGTGCAAGGAGGGGCCCCTTGTTAACACCCAGGCGTTAACAAGGGGCCCCTCCTAACAGCCGATCAGCCGGGGATCTGGTACGTCGGGCGGATGACCGCCCGGGCCAGGGTGTGGAACGCCAGGTTGAAGCCGACGTAGGCCGGGCTGGCGCCGGGGCCCACGTCGAGGCGGTCCACGTCCAGCGCGTGCACGGCGAAGACGTAGCGGTGCGGGCGGTCGCCGGACGGCGGCGCGGCCCCGCCGTAGCCGGTGTCACCGTAGTCGTTGCGGACGCTGAAGGCACCGCCGAGATCACTCTCCTTCACCCCGCTGACCAGCTCGGTCACCGACGCGGGCACGTTCACCAGCACCCAGTGCCAGAAGCCGCTGCCGGTCGGGGCGTCCGGGTCGAAGCAGGTCACCACGAAGCCCTTGGTCTCGTTCGGGAAGTCGGACCAGGACAGCTGCGGGGAGACGTTCCCGCCGCCGGTGCTGCCGTGCGCGTGCCGCGCATCCATCGGCTCGCCGTTGCGTACGTCGTCGCTGGTCAGCGTGAACGACGGCACCATCGGCAGCAGCTCGTACGGGTCCGGGGCGATCGGTCGTTCCAGGGTCATCGGGACGTTCCTTCCGGGTACGCGAATTCCTGCGCACCTTCATACCCCTTCCGCAGGCGCGATCGAACCGAAAGCGCGCCGTGTCCGGAAACGTCGTGGCACGCCTGGCGACACTGTAGTCATGGGTAGTCCCCGATCCGTACGCTTCGACGAGGGCGTGCTCGCCCGCCTCGACCGCTACGTGCGGGAGCACCCCGGTTCCTCCTCGTCGTCCGTGGCCAACATGTTCGTGGACGAGTCGCTCCGGACGTACGAGCACCCTGGGGTGATCTTTCGCGCGGGTCCCGCCGGTCGGCGGGCCGCGCTCAGCGGCGGCCCTGACGTCTGGGAGGTGGTTGGTGCCCTGCACGCGGTGCAGGCCGAGTCGCCCGGCCTGGAGGGCGAGGAACTCGCCGCGGAGCTGATGGAGGTCACCGGCCTCGGCCGCGAGCAGATCGCTACCGCGCTGCGCTATTACGCCACCTACTCGGCGGAGATCGACCTGCTGATCAGGGCGAATCACGAAGCCGCCGAGCGGAAGGAGCGGCTCTGGCAGGCGGAGCAGGGTCTACTCCGGCGTCGCTCCGCATGACGGGCCTGCTGCTCGACGAGATGTATCCGCCGGCGCTGGCCCATCGGCTCCGCGAGCGCGGCCACGACGTGCTCGCGGCGCTGGACGGGGCCGAGCCGGGCCATGATGCCCGCAGGGGCGGAGGGTGTGGGATTCGAACCCACGAAGACATCGCTGCCTTACCGGTTTTCAAGACCACGAAGCTCACGGCGCTGACCTGCTGTTATGCGAGCCAACGCCCGCCATGCGACACGAATACGGCATAGGGGCTGCTCGGGCCAGTTCCTGACCCGCCGATTTGCGAGAGGGTCGGGTTTGAACCCCTAAGCCGCGAGGCCGTGGCAGATCCACCGAAAGTGGACCCGTCGGCCCTCTGGCCTGGCTTGCGTTCCTCGGTGTCTCTCGACGTTTCGCATGCGTTCTCGCTGTCGGCTGTGCCGGATCTGTGCCCGCTGATCTTCATCAGGGGAGGCAGCGGCACGTGAACCTGCCGCGCACCGAGTACCGCACAGGCCGCGTGTCCTCTGTCCGGCGCAGCGCCATGCTCACAGGTTCCTTTCAGGATCCACCCAGCGCCACTGCAGCCTGGGCGCGGATGATGCGTGACGTGGTGGCTACCCAGGCCGAAGCTCGACTGCTCGTCGTCGAAGACGATCCCAACATCCTCGTGATGCTCTCCGCGAGCCTGCGCTTCGCGGGCTTCGACGTGGCCATCGCTGCGGGCGGGAGCGCCGCGCTGGCCGCCGCCAAGGAACACCGGCCCGACCTGGTCGTGCTCGACGTGATGCTGCCCAACCTCGACGGCTTCGAGGTCATCCGGATGCTTCGCGAGGGCGACACGCGTACCGAGGTCGGCTACGTGCTGCGTAAGCCGGCGTCGTGAACGCCGCCCACGACACGAAGGGCCGCCTTCGGGCCATTCCGCTGCGGGTGAAGCTGGTCGCCGCGGTCCTGGCCCTGGTCGCCGCCGCTCTTCTCGTGATCAGCTCGCTGACCACGTACTTCCTGCGCAACTACCTGATCGGGCAGGTGGACAGCGAATTGCGCAGCGCCAGCGCTTACCTCGGGCCGGTGGTCCCACAGTTGGTGGCCGGGCAGGCGCAGGCCACCCTGCCCACCGACTACATCGTCGCGCTCGCCAACGATCAGCAAGCCGCACTCATCGGGTACGACCCCAACCTACGGATGGACGACCTGCCGCCCATCCCATCCAACCTGGCGGGCTTCAGGGACGAAGAGGGCGACCCATTCACCGTCCGCGCCGAGGGCGGCCGGCGATGGCGGATGCTCTACCAGGAACTGCAGGACGGCAAGGTGCTGGCGGTCGGTCAGCACATCATGGACGTCGACCTTGCCGTCAAGGAGCTGATCTGGATCGACTTGCTGGTCGGCGGGTCGGTGCTGATCATCGTGGCGTCGGTGGGTGCGGGGATCGTGCGTACCAGTCTCAAGCCGCTCGTCGAGATCGAGCGGACCGCGGCGGCCATCGCCGGCGGTGACCTGACCCGGCGGGTGCCCGACCCGGAGGAGGGCCGGCCGGTGCCGACCTCCGAGCTGGGCCGGCTCTCCCGGGCCTTGAACGCGATGCTCACCCAGATCGAGGCCGCGTTCACGGCCCGGGCCGCG
>NZ_JBLROA010000096.1:0-15707 GCF_047921505.1 Micromonospora sp. SL1-18
CAAGTAGGAAGCAGGCGTTGGTGAAGTCATCCGAAGCGCCCAAGGCGGTAACGGGCTGGCCGGCACCCGCATGGGCGGGTGCCGGGCAACCGCTTGGTTATCCGTTCTTCGAGACGCCCAGCGGGAAGGTGCCGATGCCGACGCCGTTGAGCGTGGTGGTGTTCGCCCTGACGTACGTGTCCAGGTAGGGCGAGCGGTCACCCTGGGTCGGCGAGTCGAACCGCGGGTCCTGCACCTCGAGGGCAAGCCGTCCATCGGTGACCGTGACCGTCTCACCCGAGGGAACGGCCCGCCAGCCCCTTGAGGTGACGGTTCCGATCTGGACCCCCAGCTGGTGCCCTGACTCGAAGGTCCAGTCGTTCGCCTTCAGGGCGAATGAGGTCGACCCACTGTGGTCCAGCGCCGCGACGTTCTCGTTGAACATCGTCGCCTTGCCGTCCGGAGCGACGTCCCACAGCCGTACCCAGACGTTGCCCTGACCCCTGGTCTTCAGTGTGATCTCCGGCGAGCCCGTGATCCGCACCTGCTCGGAGGCGGGCGTGGACCAGCTCCAGTAGCTGTTGCCGGGTGCGTCAGCGCTGAGCAGGGTCGTCTGGTCAGTCGTCAGCGAGCCGGCCTCCGGCGCGTACTCGATGTCCCAGCCCGGGGCCTGCTGCGCCGTCATCGACCGGGCGGCTGCCTGCGCGTTGCCGCCGTCGTCGACGTACTGCCCGGACGACAGCCGCGCCTTGTACGCGTCATTGGTCACCGGCCAGGTCGGCTCGGCGCGCCAGTTGCCGAGGCCGTCCTCGATGGAGAACGCCGGGTCGGTCACCGACGGCTCGATGCCGCGGAGGTACTGGTCGTAGAACCGCATCACCTCGTCGAACCAGCCCGCCCGTCCCATTTTGAGCTGGCCCTTGCCGTTGGTCTCGTTACCGCGCACATGCTCCCACTGGCCGAGCCAACCGCGTTGCGGGCCCTGGTGGTTGGCCAGGTACTTCTGCATCTCCTCGGGCTTGGTGTTGTCCTCGATGAAGCCCGACGTGACAAACAGCGGCGTCTGGGACCCGGCGGCGCGGGAGGCGAAATCACGGGCCCGCCAGAACGGCGACTTCGGGTTGGGGTCCTGGGTGTTGGTGAGGTTGTCGCTCTCGCACTCGGGGTGACTCTTCTCGTATTCCGCGTTCGCCTTGTAGTGGTCGCTGTCATCGGCCAGCGGCGGCATCGCCGCGATCGAGAAATAGCCCCGAGGGGTGCTGGTCACGTTGGAACGTGGCACCCCATTGCTGTACAGGTAGTTGTACCTGTTCCACGTCGGTTCCTGGGCGACAATCGCCCCCAGCGGCTTGAGCTTGAGGACATTGGCCGCCAGCCCGGTGTTGGCGTCGTACGACTTGCCGTACATGCCCACCTTGCCAGTCGACCACTGCTGGCTCGCTGCCCACTCGACGGCCGCCTTGATGTCAGCCTGCTCCCCCGGGCCGATGAAGTCCAGGCATCCTGTGCTGCCGCCGAAGCCGCGCAGGTCGACCATCACGAAGGTGTATCCGCGCTCCATGAGCCGCGCGCCGTCGATGAAGTCCTGAAAGCGCGCCGATGGCCCGACCCGGTCCCATCCCTCGGGGGCAGTCTGCCCCGCGTGCGCGAAATACGGGCCCACCGACAGGATCACCGGCGTCTTCGCATCCGCCGGCAGGTTCGCCGGGCGCAGCACGTCGGCGTGCAGCTCGACCCCACTGCCGTCCGAGGACGGGAAGTAGGTCTCCGTCCACGCCGCCCCCTCGGGAACCCGTGGATTCTCCTCATGGGTGATCGGGGCGTCAGATGCCGCAGACGCCGGAGCGGCCTGTGCCACCGAGGGTAAGCCGCCGGCGGTGAGGCTCGTGATGATGGCCAGGGCACCGGCCGCCGCGACGGGCGACCCCACCCTCCTCCGAAGGTTCATCGCTCCTCCACCTAACTCCAGACGAGGTCGTCCGGTTGACCATGGAGGCTAATGATTCTCGCCGATCTTGTCCTCCTCTCGATGTCGTAAATGTCCGCGTCCAAAATCAGCATCTGCGGAGTAGGCGGCCGCGCGCGCCGGCGCCGGCTGCGGCATCACCCGGTCAGCCGGCAACGGCACGGCCGGTCAGCCGGCCCCGGTGAGCAGGCCGTCGACCAGGTCGCGGGGCAGGCCGTGGGTGTCGTGCAGCCAGTCGTAGTCGCGCTCGGTCAGCGGCCCGCGCCCACGGAGCCGGTCGACGACCGGGCGGCCCCGGCGCAGCAGCCCGCGGAAGCGCCGCTCCTCGTCGAGAAGCACCGCGCGCAGCGGCCCCACCTCCGCCCGCTGCCGGAACCGGCGCAGCGTGTCCGCGTACGGGTCGACGGGCAGCTCGGCCAGGCTGCGCGTCGGGTCGTCCCGCCACAGTACGGTGAGCGCCCGGCGGACCAGCCGGCGCAGCACGTACCCCCGCCCGGTGTTGCCGGGGCGTACGCCGTCGCCCAGCACCACCACGGCGGAGCGCAGGTGGTCCGCGACGATCCGCAGGTCCTTGCCGTCCAGCGGCCACCGGTCACGGACGGCGTCCACCCACGATCGCAGCCCGTCGCCCTCGAAGACCGACCGGCCGCCGCGCAGCACCATCTCCAGGCGTTCCAGCCCCATCCCGGTGTCGATGCTGGACATCGGCAACCGGGTCAGCCGGCCGTCGTCGTGCCGGTGGTAGCGCATCTGGACGTGGTTCCACACCTCCATCCAGCGGTCGTCGCCGCTGGGCGTACCGGTGGGTGGCCCGTCCCCGGTCCACACGAAGATCTCCGAGTCGGGCCCGCACGGGCCGGTCGGGCCGTTGGACCACCAGTTGTCCGCGCCGTTCGCCTCGACCGGTACGCCGAGCTCCGTCCAGGTCGCCCAGGCGGTCTCGTCCGGGCCGACCTGGTCGTCGCCGCCGAAGACGGTCGCGTGCAGCCGTCCGGGGTCGACGCCGAAGCCCTCGGTGAGCAGCTCGAAGCCCCAGCGGAGGCTGGTCGCGATGCCGTAGTCGCCGAGCGACCAGGAGCCGAGCATGTCGAAGACGGTCAGGTGGGTACGGTCGCCGACCTCCTCCAGATCGGTGGTGCGCAGGCAGCGCTGCACGTCGACCAGCCGCCGGCCGCCGGGATGGGGACGGCCCAGGAGGTACGGGGTGAGCGGGTGCATGCCGGAGGTGGTGAAGAGCACCGGGTCGCTGGGCACCGGGATCAGGGAACTCTCCGGCGTATCCCGATGGCCGCGGCGGCGGTAGTGGTCGAGGAACGTGTCGACGATCTGGTCGGGTGTCATGGCGTGGGCCTTCCGGGGCGGTGCGACCGAAAGGGTCCGCCGCGCGGGCGGTGGCGTGACACGGCGACGCCGGCGGACCGTTTCCGGTCGCCGGCGAGAAAGTGGGGTCGGTCAGGCGGCGGCAACCGGCGAGCGGGAAGCTCGCGCGGCTGCGGCGGTGCTGCGCCTGATCTGCATGCCCCGACCGTAGCCCAGCGAGGGTGCCGCCGCCCACCGGATTTGCGGTGAGCGACGCGTCGCGGGCAGACGGAGCCGAGACAGCTCTGCGATGATCGGTCGGTGCCGATCACCTGGCCCCGAGCGAGGGCGCCGATGCGACGGATGATCGCGCTGCTGCTGGCCGCGGTGGTCGCCGCCGGCTGCTCCCTCGGCGAGGTGCTGGCCGACTACGGCGACCCGGTGGACATGCGTGCGGACGATCTGGTCGGCACTTGGCGCAGCGGCGCGCAGAGCGTCATCACCTTCGACGACCACGACAACTTCACCGCGGAGTGGCTGCCCTACGACGTGTTCGACGAGTTCCTGCCCCTCGACGTCGACCGAGACGCGAACATCACCGGCTCGGGCACCTGGGCGGTGCGGGCGCCCTACCAGAATCCGGACGGGCCCAGTTCCAAGGTGGCGCTGACGGTCGAGGAACTGGCCGGCATGCAAACCGGCAAGGGGTCGTTCGAGCTCGCCGCCCTGCGCCAGGACGGACAGGTCCGGCTCCTCTTCTTCTACGTCGGCCCGGGTGGGAACAGCTGGACGGCGTACGAAAAGTGCGAGGACTGCCCGCCGGGCGCGGCTCCCTCGCCGTTCGTCCGCGCGAGCCGGGCCGCGGTGCCCCGGCACCGCCGCTGAGGCGCCCGCCCGGCGCGCGTGGCGGGCGCGGTCAGGCCGGGCTGGAGGAGACCAACGCGGGCGCCACCGGTTCGGCGCCCTTACGGCGGCGGTTGGGCAGCGACAGCCGGATGACCTTCCACCAGGCGGAGGCGACCTGCTTGGGCAGCGGCCCGGTGGTGTACCGCAGCCCGTACCGGTCGAAGAGCGCCCGGACCTGCGGGGCGATCTCCCGGTAGCGGTTGCTCGGCAGGTCGGGGAAGAGGTGGTGCTCGATCTGGTGCGACAGGTTGCCGGCCATGATGTGCAGCAACCGGCTGCCGCTGATGTTGGCCGAGCCGAGCATCTGCCGCAGGTACCACTCGCCCTTGGTCTCGCCCTCGATGGAGGTCTTCTCGAAGGTCTCCACCCCGCTCGGGAAGTGCCCGCACATGATCACCGAGTGGCTCCACACGTTGCGGATCAGGTTCGCGGTGAAGGTGGCGGCCAGGGTGCTCAGGAACGACGGGCCGGACAGCAGCGGGTGCACCACGTAGTCCTTGAGCACCTGGCGGCGGATCTTGCGGCCGACCGCCTTGGCCTGGGCCCGGAACTCGGGCGTCTTGTACCCGCCGTCCTGCAGGTTCTTCCCCAGCTCCAGGTCGTACGCGGCGATGCCGTACTCGAAGAAGCAGGCGTTGACCAGGTTGTAGAACGGCTGGCCCAGGTGGCCGGGACTCCAGGGCTGGTCCTCGTCGACCCGCATGATGCCGTACCCGAGGTCGTTGTCCTTGCCGAGCACGTTGGTGTACCGGTGGTGCAGCTCGTTGTGCGAGTGCTTCCACTGGTTGGCCGGGGTGACGTGGTCCCACTCCCAGGTGGTGGAGTGGATCTTCGGGTCGCGCATCCAGTCCCACTGGCCGTGCAGGACGTTGTGGCCGATCTCCATGTTGTCCAGGATCTTGGCGACCGTGAGGCCGGCCGTGCCGAGGATCCAGGCCGGCGGGAACAGCGAGAAGAGCAGCACCGCCCGGCTGCTGATCTCCAACGTCCGCTGGGTCTTGATGACCTTGCGGATGTAGCGGGCGTCCCGCTCCCCCCGGTCGGCGATCACCCGGTCCCGGATCGCGTCCAACTCCTTGCCGATGACCTCGATGTCCTCGGCGGTCAGGTGGGCGATCGGGTTGTCGACCTTCTTCTGGATCGCGGTCATGCCGGGTGGCCTCCTGTCAGAGTTCGATGTCGCAGGTACCGGCGGCCGCCGACACGCAGGTCTGGATGAGCACGCCGTCCCCGGGGACGGCGGTGGTGAGGTCGCCGTTGCGCAGGTCGCGCACCGCGCCCTGACGCAGCGGGAGAACGCAGCCGAAGCAGATCCCCATCCGGCAGCCCGAGGGCATGAGCACCCCGGCGTTCTCGCCGGCGTCGAGGATGGGGGTGGCGCCGTCGGCCTCGACCGTCACACCGGCGCCGGTGAAGGTGACCGCGCCGCCCTCGCCCGGCGAGATCACGGTCGGCCGGAACCGCTCGGTGTGCAGCCGGTCGGCCACGCCCCGGGACGCCCAGTGCGCCTCGACCGCGTCGAGCAGGCCGACCGGTCCGCACGCCCAGGCCTGGCGCTGCGGGTGGTCGGGCACCAGGTCGTCGAGTTCGTTTACGTCGAGCAGGCCGTCGGTGTCGGTGTGCCGCTCGACCAGCCGCAGCGCGCCGCGCTCGGCGAGCGCCCGCAGCTCCGTGCCGAAGATGACGTCGTCCGCGGTGGGCGCCGAGTGCACCAGCACGACGTCGGCCCGGGCCGGCAGGCCGGCGCGGAGCATCGCCATGACCGGGGTGATGCCGCTGCCGGCGGTGAGGAACAGGATCCGCTCGGGGGCCGCCTCGGGCAGCACGAAGTCGCCCTGCGCCTGGTCGAGCTGGACGATCGTGCCGGGCCGGATCCGGCGGACGAGGTGATTGCTGACCTTGCCGTCCGGGATCGCCTTCACCGTGATGGAGATCCGGTGGCCCACGCCGCCCGGCACCGAGGTGACCGAGTACGCCCGCCACTGGCGCACCCCGTCGACGTCCACGCCGAGTCGCACGTACTGCCCGGGCCGGTGGCCACGCCAGCCGCGGCCGGGCTGAATCACCACGGTCGCCGCGTCCCGGGTCTCCGCGCGTACCGCGACGATCCGGCCACGCAGCGCGGCGCCGGCGCGCAGCGGGGCGAGCAGGTCGAGGTAGTCGTCCGGCAGCAGCGGGGTGGTGACCGTCTCGGCCAGCCGCAGCAGCCGGCGCCGGAAGGGGACCTTCGGGCGGGCGGTTGTGGTCATGTGACCAGGGTGGCTACGCGATCGCATAACATCTTGTCCGACAAAGGTGAATCAGGCACGGTTTTTTGTGCGGAGAGAACAAGGATGTCGGACGAATACGGGACGAGCCGCCCCACGGCCCACCTCGAACTGGACGAACGGGTCGCCTCCCGACTCCGTGACCGCCTCCCCGTGGTCGCCGAGCGGACGGTCAGCGCGATCATCGCCGAGGTGGCCGCCTACTCCGGCGCGCTCACCAGCGCGATGCGGGAGAAGATCGAGAACTCCGTCCGGATTGCCCTCGGCACGTTCCTGCACCTCATCGAGGGGGCGCAAGCCACCGACCCGAGCACCCCGCTCACCCCCGCACTGGAGGCCGCGTACGCCCTGGGCAGCGGGGAGGCCCGCTCCGGGCGGAGCATGGACGCGCTGCTGGCCGCGTACCGGGTGGGCGCGCGGGTGGCGTGGCGGGAGGTGTCCACCACCACCGTACGCAGCGGGCTGGGCGCCGGGACGGTGGCCGAGTTCGCCGAGCTGATGTTCGCGTACATCGACGAGCTGTCGGCGGCCAGCGTAGCCGGGCACGCCGACGAACTGGCCGGCGCTGGCCGGGTTCGGCGGCGCAACCTGGAACGCCTCACCCAGCAGCTGCTCGCCGGCGAGCCGGAGGAGATCCTGCGGCGCAGCGCCGAGCGGGCGGACTGGCCGCTGCCACAGACGCTCACCGTCGTCCTGCTGCCCCGCCACAACCTGCGCGCGGTGCTCGCCCTGCTCAGCCCGCACACCCTGGAGAGCGGCGAAGACCTGCCCGGGATGAACCCGGCCGAGGAGCTGGCCGTACTGCTGGTGCCGGACGTGCACGGCGGCCGGCGCCGCCAACTCACCCGGCTGCTGCCCGGGCACCGGGCGGTGCTCGGGCCGGCCCGGCCGTGGCACCGGGTCGCCACCTCGTACCAGCGGGCCACCCGGGCCCTGGCGCTCGGCCTCGGCGAGCCGGACGCCGGGCCGGTCGACACCGAGCAGCACCTGGCCAAGCTGCTGCTCAGCATGGACCCGGAGGCACTGGCCGACCTACGCGCCCAGGCGCTGCGCCCGCTGGCGTCGCTGCCCTCGGCCACCGCGCACCGGCTCGCCGAGACGCTGCGCTCCTGGCTGCTGCACCAGGGCCGCCGCGACGACGTGGCCGCCGACCTGTTCGTGCACCCGCAGACCGTCCGCTACCGGATGAACAAGCTGCGCGAGCTGTACGGCGACCGGCTGCACGACCCAGCCACCGTCCTGGACCTCACCCTCGCCCTGGCCGTCCCACCCGAGGCAGAGTGATGAGCACCCCGCCGCGCCGGGCACCGGCCGATCTGCTGGTCCACCTGAGCCGGGCCCGGGACCACATGGACCGGCACTACGCCGAACCACTGGACCTGGCCGCGGTCGCCGCGGTCGCCGGGGTCAGCAAGTACCACTTCCAGCGACTCTTCACCGTCACCTACGGCCTCTCCCCGGCCGCCCACCTGTCCCGCCGCCGGATCGAGCGGGCGCAGGACCTGCTACGCGCCACCAACCTCACCGTCACCGAGGTCTGCCATGCCGTCGGGTTCGCCAGCCTCGGCTCGTTCAGCCGCCGCTTCCGTGATCTCGTCGGGGAGACGCCGAGCGAGTTCCAGCGACGCTGGGCCGCGACCGGAGCCCCCCGCATCCCCGGGTGCTTCGTGCTGATGTGGGGGCTCGTCGAGCGACGCCGCTCCGCAAGCGAAGAGAAGGCGGGCCGACCAGCGTCTTCCTAATCTGGTCGCATGATTACCAACATCTCGATCATCAGCCTGCTGGTCAAGGACATCGACGCGGCCAAGGCGTTCTACCTCGACGTGCTCGGGTTCGTCGAGCAGACCGACATCACCGTGGGCGACGGCGCCTACCGCTGGTGCACGATCACCCACCCCACCCAGCCGGAGCTGCAGGTGCAGCTGACCCTGCCTGGCCCGCCGTACTCGCCGGAGGTGGCGGCCACCCTCCGCCGCGCCCAGGACGAGGGCAGCCTATTCGGCCTAGGGCTGGACGTGGACGACTGCCGCAAGACCCACGAGGAACTGCGCGCCAAGGGCGTCGAGTTCATCCGGGAGCCGGCCGAGCGACCGTACGGGGTGGAGGCGGTCGCCCGCGACAACTCCGGCAACTGGCTGGTCCTGGTCGAGCGCCATCCCTTCGACCCCGCCGCCTTCGCCTGACCCCGCCCGGTCCGCCGACCGGCGGCCATCGACGGCGGCGATCGGCGACGCACCGCCGGGCGCGGCGGATCGCGCCGCGCCCGGTCACGTGCTGGCACCGCACCACCACGACGGGTACGGTGTCGAGCACCTGCCGGTCCCGGACGCGCCGTCGGTCAGCCCTCGGCGGATTCGGGGAGCGCGAAGACGACGAGGACCCGCTGGCCGCCGTCCCCCGCCGGCTCCGTGCGGGTACCGACCCGGTGGAACCGGCGCTTCTCCGCGACCCGGATCGAGGCCGCGTTCCCCTCGTCCGCCTCCAGGATCACCCGCTCCAGCCGCAGCTCGAACAGCGCCCAACGAGCCAGCAGCCGGACCGCTCGCGGCGCGATACCCCGCCCCCGGCACTGCGGGAACACCCCGTACGCGACGGTGGCCATCGCGTCGCTACGGAACTGGAGGTTGATGCTCCCGACCGGCTCGTCGGTCACCGCGTCCGCGATCACCAGCGGAGCGGCCTTCCCGCTGCGCCACATCTCCTCGCCCCGCGCCAGCCAGCCATGGCGCGCCTGCACGTCCATCGGCTCGTCGTCCAGCCAGCGACGGATCTCCGGGTCGTGGCTGGCCGCGGCGATCGCCTCGATGTCGGATTCCCGGCGCGGCCGCAGCGCGACCGTGCCATCAGTCAGAGGCGTGGCGGGTGGCTCGATCGGTCGGGTACGCACCATGGCAGCTCATGCTAAGTGATTGATGGCTGGAAGATCGGCGATGCGCAGCTGGGCGACGCGGGCCGCTCACGGGACGGCTCCACGACAGGGCTCGAGCGGAAGTCTTCGTAGCCCATGATGTAAAACTTCTTGGACGGGTCGAGGGCGTAGGGCAGGACTTTGCCGGTTTCGGTGAACCCGATTCGCCGATAGAAGGCCTGCGCGCGTTTGTTGTCCTCGTGTACGCCGAGGGTGAGCCACGAGGCGTCGGTGTTGTCGCGTGCCCACCTGATCCCGACGTCCATCAGCTGGGTCGCCAGTCCCGCTGGCTGGCCACGGTGCGCGGGTGCCACGTAGACGCCGTATATGTGTGCGTGGCCGGGAACTTCGTCCAGCGGAGCGGAGCTGGCTATCCCCACCCAGTGGCCGTCATCGGTGGTGGCGATGAACGTCGCCGAAGTCGGTGAAGTCGCGTTCTGCGCAGCCTGCTGCCGCCAGACCTCGTCGCCGAGCGCGACGGTGTCAGCGTACGAGGTGTTGAAGGCGGTCGGTGAATCCTGCAGCGCCTCCAGGCGTAGGGCACGCAGTTGGCGCCACTCCACCGGCTCTGTCCTGCGTACGACATATGTCATGGGTCTGCTCCTGGGATGGGCGATGATTCGGGGCCGGGCCCGGACCTGCGGGGTGCCTGGGGGTGCGCCCGTCAATCGATGTCGGCAACGACCATGCCCGTCGTCATCAGGGGCACCTGCGCCACCACCTCGGCACGGGGGTTGATCACGCTGGTGGGGCCCCACCCAACGCGGTGCTCGTCGCGTTCGCCGGTGACGTCAGCCGACAGCAGCCACATACCGGTTTCTCGCACCCGTTCGGCACGGATGGCGTGGTGCAGGTCCTTCCAATGCAGCGCGGCGGCCCGGCGCATCATGTTCTGTGCGGGCACGAGGAGCAGCCGAGCCCCCTGAGCCGCGACCGGTGCGGCGGCTTGGCCGAACTGCGTGTCGTAGCAGATGTTGATGCCGAACCTGACACCGCGCAGCACGAAGGTGGGGTAGGCGTCGCCCTTGCCGAACAGCGACTCGCCGGGCACGAGGTGGGTCTTGCGATAGGCGCCCACAAGTTCACCCCGCGCGACGACTACCGCAGTGTTGAAGTAACTGCCATCGGCCTGTTCGATGACGCCGAACACGAGCGTCTGTTCGATCCGCGCCAGCCGCCGGAGCACTACGGCGAACCGCGCCGAGTCAAGGCCGAGGGCGTACTCGCGCACATGCTGCTCCTCCACCAAATAGCCCTGCAGGAAGCACTCCGGGAACAACAACAGGTGTACGCCCTGCGCGTCGGCCAGCGCCGCGAACTCCTCGATGCACACCAGCGCTCGGTCGATTTCGCCCAGGATCTCCGGCGTCTGGCAGGCACCAACCCGCAACCTCCCGCGCACGCCGCGATCATAGAGGCGACGGCGGCACCGCCACGAGCCAGCAAGCTCGGGCTGTGCCGGTACCAGACGGACCTTCGGGGCCGGCAGCATCTGATCAAGACCGGCTACGTTGCTGCGATGCCGTTTTAGCCGGGGAAGATCATCAACCGCCGCTGTCTACGCGGACGGTGGTGCACCTGGATGCAGCCGATGCGCGTCATAGCCGACAACGAGGACGGTCTGCTGCTCTGGCATCCAGCCGGCAGTGACTTCGCCCGGCTTGTCGATGCGGACGGCAAGACCCAGCACGAACTCACCATCGATCAATCCAAGCTGATCGCGGCGGGCGAATTCCCCTTCGACGGCACGTACACCGACTTCCGCCCCGACCACCGCTGGCCGGTGCTGCGGCTCCCGGCAGCCCTCGGCTCACAGCCGAGCTTGACCGAGGAGCATCACCCCTAGGAACTGTTGCGAAAGTCGCTGGTCACGGGCCTTTCGACCGTGTTTCCATGCCGCAGTGAAGAGCGAGAGCGTGTCCGGCGCGGACGTACCCCCGAGTGCCCGACAGCGGACTGACCGCGACCTCGATGACTGTGTGCGGGTGCTGACAGAGGTCCATGAGCACGACGGCTATCCGGTGAACTGGCCTGTCCTCCCGGGTGCATGGCTCACGCCGCCATCGCTCATCGCCTCGTGGGTGGCGGAGTTGGACGGTCGCATTGCCGGCCATATTGGCCTGGCCCGGAGCGACGTGGGAGACGCGGCACCTGGGCTGTGGAGCGCTCGCGCAGGGGTAAGTATCGACGCGACCGCCGTGGTTAACCGGCTGTTCGTCGCCCCGTGGGCCCGCGGCCACGGGATCGGTGTGCTGCTGATGGCGCAGGCTGTCACAGAAGCACAGGATCGCGGCCTGCATCCGGTGCTCGACGTGGTGGCTTCTGAAACTGCGGCGGCAGCTTTGTACGAGCGGCTCGGCTGGCAACTGCTGGCCACAGTCGAACAGCAGTGGAGTGCGGGGCAGAAGGTGGCCGTCCGGTGTTATGCGGCGGCAACCTGACGGTGGTACCCCTGATCACAGCCACTCGTTGAGGACTGCGATCAGCACGGTCGCACCACTCCCCCGCCACCATCGACTTCCCTGTCGGCAGCCAGACGAGCAGCGCGTGATTTCCCGCCAGTCTCACGGGAGTTCATGTCGGCGGGGCGATGGCGATCGCACGGACGCGGCTGTGGGCAGCTGGGCGTCCAACAGCGCCCCGCACGTCCCGATCGATGTCGGACCAGGGCACTGTGCCGGCGGCGACAACTCGTTGCAGGTGGTGGGCAAGAAGATGCAGCGGCGGCTGAGTTTGGTTAGCGGCCGAAAGCGGCGGCGCTGCGCGTTGAGAACCTCTGGGTGCTCCCGACTTCCCTTCGGGCGAGTAGCCGGCAGCGTCTACATGCGCATGCGAAGCTGGTCGATTGGTCACCGAGTGCGGATTTCGTTGCCGCAATTCCGTGAAACCACGCTATCCGCGCAGCCCCTAGACAAAATTAGCGCAATCAGTAGTCTGCCATCAATCATCGTCTAAACAATGGGAGGAACGCGGTGCCCGAACGGTCCGATAAAGAACTTGGGATGGGACGTAACATCACCCGCCGTGATTTCCTGGACGGGGTCGCGGTCACCGTGGGTGCGCTGGCTCTGGGTGGTCTGGGCGGAGCCACCGCTGCCCACGCCGCATCCGGGCGCGGCCCAAGAGGCGGCGAACCCACCCCGTACCCGCCAGCCCTCCAGGGCATGCGCGGCTACACGAGCGACGCCATGGTTGTGCCGCACAAGCTGCGCGACGGCACGTTCTGGCAGGGCGCTGGCGAGCCCCGGGACACGCGTGAGCAGTACGACCTTGTGGTCGTCGGCGGTGGGATCAGTGGCCTCGCGGCCGCCCGCTTCTACCAGCAAGAGTTCGGCCACAATGCTCGCATCCTGATCCTCGATGCGCTCGATGACTTCGGCGGGCACGCGCGGCGCAACGAGTACGACACAACCGCACGAACATTGATCGGGTACGGCGGCTCCCAGTCGCTGGACACCCCGTCGACGTTCAACAGCCCGGCGCGCTGGATGCTCGACGATCTCGGGATCGAGATCGAGCGGTTCGAGAAGTACTTCGACAGTGGCTTCAACAGCAGGTACGGCCTCGGCCGCGCGCTGTTCTTCGACAAGGAATCCTGGGGACGCGACCGCTTTGTGGCGTACCAGCGTGGGATGAAGTACGCCGACATCCTCAAGAACGCGCCCATGGCCGAGGAGGCCAAGGCCGACCTGGCCAGGATGTACGACGCGCCCGAGGACTGGCTGCCGGGCATGACCGATGCGCAGAAGAAGGACCGCCTCGCCGACATCACCTACGGCACGTATCTCACCGAGCATGTCAAGGCACACCCGGACGCGATCAGATACCTGCAGACCGTGTCCAACGGCAACTGGGGGTACGGCATCGATGCCGTCGGCGCGCTCGACGCGGCCGCCGAGGGATACCCGGGCTTCGACGGGCTCGACCTCGACATGGACGATCCGGATCCGAGGATCTCACCGACCGGACACAAGTTCTGGTACGCCGAGGACGACTACATCTACCACTTCCCGGAGGGCAACGCCGGTGTAGCCCGAGCCCTTGTCCGCAAGCTGATCCCCGACGCGCTTCCCGGGCACACGATGGAGCAAATTACGACCAGCCAGCTGCGCTACGACCGGCTGGACCGCAATGGAAGCCGGGTTCGCATCCGGCTCAGCGCCCCAGTGGTGCGGGTTCGCCACAACGACCACCCCGTGCGTGCCAAGCAGGTCGAGGTCGCCTACGTGCAGGCCGGTGAGCTTCATTCGGTCCACGCCCAGCATGTCGTGCTCGCCTGCAACAACCAGGTGGTCCCGTACCTCACCGACGAGATCTCCAACGAGCAGCGAACGGCGCTCGAATTCGCCGGCCGGCTCGCCCTGGTCTACACCAACGTGCAGATCCGGAACTGGACGTCGTTCTCCAACCTCAAGATCTCCAGCATCAGGTACCCGACCATGTACTGGGACAGCGCCAGCCTGGACTTCCCGGTCAGCATGGGCTCCTACCGCCTCCCAGCCGACCCGAACGAACCGATGGTCCTGCACCTGAGCAAGGCGGTCTGCCAGCCCGGACTCTCACCGCGTGATCAGGGCAAGGCCGGCCGGCGGCAGCTGCTGGCGACATCGTTCCAGGACATGGAGCGCGCGATCCGGGACCAGCTCGCCCGCGCCCTCGAGCCGGGCGGGTTCGATCCCGCCCGCGACATCGAGGGCATCACGGTAAACCGCTGGGCTCACGGCTACGCCTACGAATACGCCCGACCCTGGGATCCCTTTTGGCCCGACGGTGAACTCCCCAGCCACACCGCGCGCCAACCATGGGGCCGCGTCGCGATCGCCAACACCGACTCCGCCCCGCGCGCCTACGCGGACTCGGCGATCGACATGGCCTATCGCGCGGTCCGCGACCTTGCTGGCAACCCCAGCGACGAGGTGTCCCGCGGCGTGGACGGCGTGCTGCCCTAGCGGCTGCATTGCTCGTCCTGTGCCTGGCTCGCAGCCAGAGAATATCGGCCACGGGCACCCCGTACCGGGTGGGCATTCCCTCGGTGTGTGTCCCCGGCGAGGCGAGCTTTCGCCTCGGCAGACACCGGCCCCCGGCAGGCGCCGGCTCCGGTCAGTCGCGACCGTCGATTGCCACCACCAGGTCCACTGGAGGGCATCCGGCGAAATCTCGGCGCGAAAGGCCCCACCGGACGGAGATCAGCATGCCGGACGGCAGTGCATCGACTGCGACGACCCGCTCGGGTTGCCCTGATCAACTCCACTCCCGAAAACGGCCTGACGTGAGCAAGATGCGAAATGCGTTGAGCGCTCACAAAACGGTGGCGGGGCACGGATTCGTGCCCCGCCACAGTGGCCAGACCATGGGTAAGGTTGCGCAAAGCCGCTAGGAGCCTGCACCGTCTGCTTCAGGCTCCTCGAAAGGTAGCCAAACAGCGGGTAGCTCGACGACCGGTCAACGCCTGTAGAGGACGGGGTTGAGTGGGGTGTCGGGCACGTCGCCGGGTCGGACACCGGGCATGAAGGCAGCAAGGTCCATGTGTTGGTTGTCGTTCGTGGGCTCGGCCACGGTGATGTCCGCGTCGATGTAGATGATCGTCATGGCGCGGCGCGGGGTCACGGTGCGGTTGGGGCCGGCGTGGTGGAACGTCCAACCGGCGTGGAAGCTGACATCGCCACGCGTGTAGGGCGTCGACGAGGTCGGGAAGTCCTGTTCGCCGAGTGCCCGCTGCAGGGCCACTTCGGACTCGTCACTGATCGGAAGGTCACGGCCGAACTCGAACCGGTGGCTGCCGGAGGCGAACCGCAGCGGGCCCATCTCGAGGGTGGTGTCCTGCAGCGGCACCCAGACGGTGCACGACCGGTCGGTCGCCAGCGGCCAGTAGTACTGGTCGGCGTGCCACGGGGTAATCCCGCCGCCAGACTCCTTGTACAGCGCCTGGTCGTGGTACAGCCGTACGCCGTCCACCCCCATCAGCTCAGCGGCGATCCGGGCCAGCCTCAAGGAGAACACGAACTCGCGGACCAACTCGCTCTGCCGCCACAGGTTGGTGACCTGGAGAAAGGCTTTCTGGTACGTCGTGCGCTCCTCGATGGGCAGATGCATGGTGTTGAGCTCGATGACCTTGGCGGTGATCTCCGGCTCGTAGTGCGCGACGGCACGCTCGCTCAGCACGCCGGGCAGCCGCACGAACCCGTCCCGCTCGAACCTTCTGGGCGCCTCGGCGTCAAGCAGGTAGGGCGAGTCGATGTCCACGCCGCCGGGGGTGGAGGCGGATGTGTTGACCGGGTCAGTCGCGTTCATGAGCTTGACATCCTCCCCCGCCTAAAGGCGGGAGATTCCCGTTTCCAGCGCCGTACGAGGTCGGCGCTGGGTGGGTGGTCGACAGGAAGCC
>NZ_JBLROA010000097.1:0-15485 GCF_047921505.1 Micromonospora sp. SL1-18
TCGACGGTAGGCCCGACGCAGCCCGGGACACGCGGCGGCGGGCCCCCGAGTCCGGGAGCCCGCCGCCGCACGGGTTACTTCTCGAACGCGTCCTTCACGTCGCGGCCGGCCTCCCGCTGGCGGTCGTGCGCCGCGCGTTGCTCTCGCGCACCCTCCGCCTGCATGCGCTGGTTGTCCGTGGCGTCGCCGATCCGTTCCTTGGCGAGGCCGGTCATCTCCTGGGCCTTCGCCTTGGCCTTGTCGGTGAAGCTCATGGCACTCCCCTCCGTTGGCGCGCTGCCCGGGTCGCTCGACCCGCTCTCCCTGACGGCGTCCCCGCGGGTGCCTTGCTGAAACGCGGTTGGACGGTGTGGCCGGCGGCACCACCCGTAAGGCGTCCTAGGACACTAGGTGAACATCGGGACGGGGTGCCTGGTTAACTGGGTGAATGGGAGAGATCCTGCTGATCCGGCACGGCGAGACCACCTGGAGCGCCGGCCACCGGCACACCTCGTACACGGATCTGGAGCTGACCCCCGACGGGGAGCGGCAGGCCCGCGCGCTCGGCGTGCTGCTCGACGGCCGCCGCTTCGTCCGCGTCCTGTCCAGTCCCCGGCAACGGGCGACGTGCACCGCCCACCTCGCCGGGCTCGACGTCGACGCCACCGACCCCGACCTGGCCGAATGGAACTACGGCGAATACGAGGGCCGCACCACGGCGGAGGTCCACAAGGAGAATCCGCACTGGAACATCTGGACCGACGGCGCGCCCGGCGGGGAGTCGCCGGCACAGGTCGGCGAGCGTGCCGACCGGGTGCTGGCCGCGATCGCTGCCCTGCTGGACCGGGGCAGCGTCGCCCTCGTCGGCCACGCGCACAACCTGCGGGTGATCGGCGCCCGCTGGATCGGCCTGCCCCCGTCCGCCGGTGGGCTGCTACGGCTGGACACCGCCACCGTCAGCCTGCTCGGTCACGAGCACGGACGGCAGGTCATCCTGCGCTGGAACCAGCCGGCTCCGCAGCCGCCCGAGACCGCCCCCGCTCAGGCAGCTCGGCACTGAGCCGCGGCGGCCGGTGCTCGTACGGCGTGGAGAGCACCACCGTGGTGCGGGTGGTGACGTTGGCCGCCGTACGGATCTCCTGGAGCACCCGCTCCAGGTCCGCCGGGCTGGCCACCCGCACCAGCAGCATGTAGAAGTCCTCCCCCGCGACCGAGTAGCACGAGTCGATCTCGGGCAGGTGGGCCAGCCGTTCCGGCGCGTCGTCCGGCTGCGACGGGTCGAACGGCCGGATCGCCACGAACGCGGTCAACGGCAGGTCCAGCGCCTCGAACGAGACGCGCGCGCCGTAGCCCTTGATGACGCCGCGCTGCTCCAGCCGGCGGACCCGCTGGTGCACGGCGGACACCGACAGCCCCACCCGTTCGGCGAGGTCGGTGTACGACAGCCGGCCGTCCACGGTCAGCGCGGCGACGATGGCCCGGTCGATCTCCTCCACGGCAGTCAACCTACAGGCATCGGGGCGGTCATCGGGAACGCCGGTTGCCCTGGGCCGCGCCGTCACTCGGCCCCCCGCCGTCCTGCGGCCGCCGCCTGCCGGTCCAGGTGGTCCTCGAACACTCCGATCTTGAAGCGGCCGCCGGCCGGTGGACGAGCGGAGCGCCGCCGCGTAACCCGGCCCAGCGGCCGGGGCCGGCGGCGTGCCGGCCCCGGCCGCCTCAGCTCTTCGCCAGGGCGCGAGAGATCACCAGCCGCTGGATCTGGTTGGTGCCCTCGACGATCTGGAGCACCTTCGCCTCCCGCAGGTACCGCTCGACCGGGTGGTCGGCGACGTAGCCGGCGCCGCCGAGCACCTGCACCGCGTCAATCGTCACCCGCATCGCCACGTCGGTCGCGAAGAGCTTCGCCTTCGCCGCCTCGATCGAGTACGGCCGGCCGACGTCGCGCAGCCGGGCGGCGGCCAGCACGAGCGCGCGGGCCGCGGAGATCTGGGTGGCGTGGTCGGCGAGGGTGAAACCGAGCCCCTGGAAGTCGATGATCGACCGGCCGAACTGCTGCCGCTGCTTCGCGTAGTCCACCGCGTAGTCCAGGGCGGCCTGGGCCAGGCCGACCGCGCAGGCGGCGATGCCCAGCCGACCGGAGTCCAGTGCGGACATGGCGATGGTGAAGCCCGCCCCCTCGCCGCCGATCAGCCGCTCGGCGGGCACCCGGGCGTCGTCGAAGGCGATCTGGGCGATTGGGGATGCGCGCAGGCCCATGGTCCGCTCGGCGGCCTGCGGGTGGATCCCGGGGGTGTTCCGGTCCGCGAGCAGGCAGGAGATGCCCTTCGGGCCGGGGCCGCCGGTGCGGCAGAAGATGTTGTAGAAGTCCGCGACCCCGGCGTGGGTGATCCACGCCTTGGTGCCGGTGACCACGTAGTCGGCGCCGTCGCGGACCGCCCTCGTGGTCAGGGCCGCGGCGTCGGAGCCGCCCTGCGGCTCGGAGAGGCAGTACGCCCCGAGCAGTTCCCCGCCGATCATGTCGGGCAGCAGCTTGCGCTGCTCGTCGGTGCCGAACTGGGCGAGCGGGTAGCAGGACAGGGTGTGGACGCTGACCGCCTCGGCGACGGCGAGCCAGCGGCCGGCGAGGATCTCCAGCACCTGCAGGTAGACCTCGTACGGCTGGGCGGCCCCGCCGTGCTCCTCCGGGTACGGCAGGCCGAGCAGGCCGGCCCGGCCCAGGGTACGCAGCACCTCGCGGGGGAACTCGGCGCGCTCCTCGAAGCCGGCGGCCTTCGGGGCGAGCTCCCGGTCGGCGAGTTCGGTGGCGAGGTCCAGCAGGTCGTGGGCCTCGTCGGTGGGGAGGATCCGGTCGACAGTCATAGCGCGATGAGCTCCGTGGGGGTGGTGTTGAGCCGTTGCCCGCCGTCCGTCGTGCAGACGACGATGTCCTCGATCCGGGCGCCGTGCCGCCCGGCGAGGTAGATACCGGGTTCGACCGAGAAGGCCATGCCGGCCTCCAGCGGCCGGGGGTTGCCGGCCACCACGTACGGCTCCTCGTGGGTGTCCAGGCCGATGCCGTGGCCGGTGCGGTGCAGGAAGGCGTCGCCGTAGCCGGCGGCGGTGATGAGGTCCCGGGCCACCGCGTCGACCGCCTCGGCGGTCACCCCGGGCCGCACCGCCGTCACCGCCGCCCACTGCGCCTCGTAGAGGACCGCGTAGTAGTCGGTGAACTCGGCCGGGGCGGGACCGCCGGCGACGTAGGTGCGGGTGCAGTCGGAGCGGTAGCCCGAGGCCATGGTGCCGCCGATGTCGACCACCACCGGCTCGCCGGCACCGATCGGCCGGTCGGACGTGCTGTGGTGCGGGCTGGCCCCGTTCGGCCCGGCGGCGACGATGACGAAGTCGACGGTGACGTGGCCGGCCGCCCGGATCGCGGCGGAGATGTCCGCTGCGACCTCGGCCTCCGTCCGGCCGGGGCGCAGCCACTCCCCCATCCGCCGGTGCACCGCGTCGATCGCCGCGCCCGCCTCGGCGAGGGCGGCCACCTCGGCGGGCGACTTGCGGATCCGCAGCTCCCGCAGCACCTCGGAGGCGAGTCGCTGGGCCGCGTTGGGCAGCGCGGCGCGCAGCGCGAGGACCTGCTCGGCCCACATCCGGTCGGCCAGCCCGACGGCGGCCACCGGGCCGGGCAGCGCAGCCCGGACCAGCGGGTACGGGTCGGTGCCGTCGGCGTGGTCGACGATGCGTACGCCGGTGGTGGGTGCGGCTTCCGCCGCGGGCCGTTCCAGGGCCGGCACGATCAGGGTGGGCTCGCCCTCGACGGGGAGCACCAGGCAGGTCAACCGCTCTGCCACGCGCGCGTTGTAGCCGGTCAGGTAGCGCAGGTCGGAGCCGGGGGTGAGCAGCAGCGCGTCCAGCCCCGCGGCGGCGGTGGCGCGCTGCGCGGCGACCAGCCGCTCGGCCGGGTACAGATCGTCGGTTCCCACCCCCTCAGCTTAACGGTCGTTTGGGCGACTACGGGAGTCGGTCGCCGACCCTCCCGGACACGCGGCGTCCACCTTTGACATGCAAGTGATTACTTGCCTAACCTGTCGGGCAGACGCCGGCATCCGGCTGGTCGACGATGGGGGCAGGCAATGGCCGACAACGACACCGCGCTCACCCCGTTCCTGATGTTCGAGGGCGCCGCCACGGAGGCCATGGACTTCTACGTCTCGCTGTTCGACGACGGCGAGATCCTCTCGATGACACGTCGCGGCAGCGACGACTCCGGCGCCGACGGCGGCGTACACCTCGCCGAGTTCAGGGTGGCGGGGCAGCGGTTGCTGTGCAGTGACAGCGCCGTGCACCACAATTTCTCGTTCACCCCTTCGCTGTCCCTGTTCGTGCGCTGCCGGGACGACGCCGAGCTCACCCGCCTGCACAAAGCACTCGCCGAGGGCGGACGGGAGCTCATGCCCCTGGGCGACTACGGCTTCAGCACCCGCTTCGCCTGGGTGAACGACCGCTTCGGGGTGTCCTGGCAGCTCAACCTGCCGTGACCGACGTGTTCGCCGCGATCGCCGACCCCACCCGCCGGGCGATCCTCGACGAACTGGCCGAACGGGACGGCCAGACCCTCTTCGAGATCTGCGCACGGCTGACGACCAGGCACGGCATCGGGTCCTCCCGCCAGGCGATCTCACAACACCTCGACATCCTCGCGCAGGCCGGCCTCGTGCGCTTCGCGCGAGGCGGCCGCTACAAGTTCGTGCACGCCGACTTCGGACCGCTGCGCGCGGTCGTCGATCGGTGGCCCATCCCCGAGGAGGGACCGTGATCCGCGTCAATCTGGCCAGCGTCTTCGTCGACGATCAGGACAAGGCGCTCGCCTTCTACACCCAGGTGCTGGGCTTCGAGAAGAAGACCGAGGTCCCGCTCGGCGAGCACCGCTGGCTCACCGTCGTCTCCCCCGCTGATCCCGACGGCGTCGAGCTCGTGCTCGAACCCGCCGGCCATCCGGCGGTCGGCCCGTTCCGGCAGGCGCTCATCGACGACGGGATTCCGTTCACCTCGTTCGCCGTCGACAACGTGCGCGCGGAGTACGAGCGGCTGCGGGCGCTCGGCGTCGAGTTCACCCAGGCACCGCTCGAGATGGGCGCCGTCACGACCGCGGTGCTCGACGACACGTGCGGCAACCTCATCCAGCTCGCGAGCCGCACCTGAGCCCCAGCCCGGCCCCCGGCTGCCCGACCGTTGCGCGGCCCGGCCACGATGGAACGCGTGCTCCGTTTCATATTGAACCTGTTGTGGCTCGTCTTCGGTGGCGGCTTCGTCCTCGCGCTGGGCTACGGCCTGGCCGCGCTGATCTGCTTCGTGCTGGTGGTCACCATCCCGTTCGGCGTGGCCTCGCTCCGACTCGCCTCGTACGCGCTCTGGCCCTTCGGCCGCACCCTCGTCCCCAAGCCGGGCGCCGGAATCGCCTCCGGCCTCGCGAACGTGCTGTGGGTGCTGCTGGCGGGCTGGTGGCTCGCGCTGTCGCACATCGTCGCCGGCGTCGGCCTCTGCGTCAGCATCATCGGGATCCCCTTCGGGGTGGCGAACTTCAAACTCGTGCCGGCGGCACTCTGGCCGCTCGGCCAGGAGGTCGTCGACACTCCCTGATTCCGGCCCTCGCCCACACCCAGATCATGGGAACGGCGGTGTCTCCTGCTTGGGATGCCGCCGTTCACGGCGTGGCGGGTCACCACCCCTACGGCATCCTAGGAGGCTGGGCTCATCGGTGGAGCGCCGGTTGACTGAATGGCCCGCGGGTTCGCGGCGGCGTGGCTACGGTCGGAGCAGTGGGCGGTCATAACGGGGTGATCGAGGCACTCAAGGCGGATCCCGCCATGTCGGGCCTGCGCCGGTCACTGGAGGCGTACTACGGGGACCCGGCCCGGGAGGCGGCGATGGACGCCTTCTACGCGCGCTTCGTGCGCCCCGGCGACCTGGTGTTCGACGTCGGGGCGCACGTCGGCGACCGGCTCGGCAGCTTCCGCCGCCTCGGTGCCCGGGTGGTGGCCGTCGAGCCCCAGCCGCTCTGCGTCCGGGCGCTGCGCGCGCTCTACGGCGACGACGACCAGGTGGCCGTGGTCTCGGCCGCCTGCGGGGCGCGGGAGGACCGGGTCCGGCTGCACGTCAACTCCGCCAACCCGACGGTCTCCACCGCGTCCCCCCACTTCGTGCGGGCCGCGGCCGGCGCCGGCGGCTGGGCGGACGAGACCTGGGACGCCGAGATCGAGGTCGCCACCACCACGCTCGACCGGCTCATCGCCGCGCACGGCGTACCGGCCTTCGTCAAGATCGACGTGGAGGGGTTCGAGGATGCCGTGCTGGCCGGGTTGAGCCGCCCGCTGCCGGCGCTGTCGTTCGAGTTCACCACGATCGCCCGGGAGTTGGCGCCGCGCTGCCTCGACCGGCTCACCGGGCTCGGGTTCACCGGGTTCAGCGTCGCGCTCGGCGACGAGATGGGCCTCGCCCTGCCGGACTGGCTGCCGGCGGCGGAGGTGGCGGCGTACCTGCGGGCGTTGCCGCACGAGGCCAACTCCGGCGATGTGTACTGCGTGTCCGAGGAGCGCTCCCGGCGCCCGGCAACCCCGTAGGCCGGGCGACCGCGCGGTGTCGACGCTGCGGCGGCGGGCAGGTTCGCGATCCACTCCGGACCCGGCGCCACGCTCACTTTTTTAAGCTTTTGAACTTAGCCATGTTTTGTTACCCGGCCGTGATTGACGCGACCGGCACCACTTCGATTCACTGCGATGCAACCGGTTCCGCAACCGGTTCCGAAACACCCGCCCCGCCGCTGCGACCCGGGAGCGTCACGTGCCGATCACCATCGCCGATGTCGCCGCCCGCGCGGGGGTGAGCAAGACGACGGTCTCCCGGGTGCTCAACGGCAAGGGCGAGGTGCACGCCCGCACCGCGGACCGGGTCCGCGCCGTCATCAGCGACCTGGGGTACGTGCCGAGCGCCCGCGCGGTCGGCCTCGCCCGCGGCCGGACCGGGGTGGTCGGGATGCTGGTGCCCACCCTGACCTGGCCATGGATGGGCGAGGTACTGCAGGGCGCCGTCGACATGGTGGAGAGCGCCGGGTACGGGCTGTTGCTCTTCACGTGCAACCGCGGCGAGGAGTCCCTGCGGCAGTTCGCCTCGCAGGTCTCGGCGAAGTCGTTCGACGGACTGCTCGCGATCGAGCCCGAGGGCAGCCTCGACTACATCGCCGAACTGCACGACCGCGGCCTGCCGGTGGTCCTCATCGACGACCGCGCTCGTCAGCGGCCGTTCCCGTCCGTGGCCACGACCAACCACAGGGGCGGCGAGTCAGCCGCCCGCCATCTGCTCGAGCTGGGGCGGCGCCGGCCACTGGTGATAAAGGGTCACGAGCAGTTCGGCTGCACCCAGGAGCGGCTGGCCGGCTTCGCCGAGGCGTACGACGCGGCCGACCTGCCGTTGGATCCGCGGCTCGTGGTCGAGGGTGACTTCACCTTCGACGCCGGCAGCCGCGCCGTCAAAGGGCTGACCGAGGCCGGCGTCGACTTCGACGCCGTATTCGCCCACAACGACCTCTCGGCCGGCGGCGCCCTGCAGACGATCCGCGAGACCGGCCGCAGGGTCCCGGAAGATGTCGCGGTCGTCGGTTTCGACGACATCCCGTACGCGGCGCACACCGAACCACCACTGACCACGGTGCACCAACCGATGCGCGAGATGGGAGAGGCCGCGGCCCGGATGCTTCTGTCGCACTTCGAGGGTGTGCCGCTGCCGGGCGCCCCCAGCATCATTCCCACCACCCTGATCGTCCGAGGCTCGACCGGAGCGTCCGCACCGGCCGACCGCCGAGCCGTCGGGCCGCGCCGGCCCGAGCCGGAGCCGTTCCACCAGCAGATCCGCTGACCCCTGGCGAGGCGTCCCGCACGCCCCGCCGTGGTGAGGCACACCCGTTCCGCCGAAGAGCCCACCGAATCCCACCACGACCGGGAGGAACACATGCGCGTCAGACGCAGCCTCGCTCTCGCCCTGGCGAGCGTGACGGCGTTGGCCACGCTCGCCGCCTGCGGCGACAGTCCGAACGCGAACAAGAGCAAGGGCCAGGCGGCCACCGTGCTGAACGCCGGCATGCCGAACGGTCCGCAGGCCGAGAACCACAATCCGTTCCTCACCACCTCGGCTGCTGCCTCGCTGGGCTACCGCTGGCAGCTCTACGAGCCGCTGATGATGTGGAACCCGGTCAAGCCGAGCGACCCGATGAAGCCGTGGCTGGCCACCAAGGCCGAGTGGTCGCCGGACTACACCTCGGTCAAGGTCACTATCCGGACGGACGCCACCTGGTCGGACGGTCAGAAGCTCACCGCCGAGGACGTGGCGTTCACGTACAACCTGGTCAAGAAGTACCCGGCGCTGAACGACCAGGGCGTGCCGTACACGGATGCGACGGCGAGCGGCAACGAGGTCACGATCAAGATCGCCAGCCCGCAGTTCGTCAACCAGCAGAAGGTCCTGTTCCGGGTGCCGATCGTTCCCAAGCACATCTGGGAGAAGATCAGCGACCCGACGACCGACCCCAACAAGCAGCCCGTCGGCAGCGGCCCGTACACGTTGAAGTCCTTCACCCCGGCCACCACGACCCTCAGCGTGCGGGACGGCGGATACTGGCAGGACCTGCCGAAGGTCAAGGAGCTGCGCTTCACGTCGTACACCGACAACAGCGCGCAGACCACCGCTCTCGCCAACGGCGAGTCGGAGTGGAGCTTCGTCTTCATCCCCAACTACAAGGCGGTCTTCGTCGACAAGGACCCGGCTCACCACAAGGTGTGGGCGCCGCCGGTCCTGGGCATCCACGGCCTGTACGTCAACACCACGAAGAAGCCGTTCGACGACCCGGTGTTACGCCGGGCGATGAACATGGTCATCGACCGCGAGGACATCTTCAACACCGCCGAGGCCGGCTACTTCCACCCGCTGGTGAAGAGCGTGACCGGTCTGCCCAGCCCCGCCGGTGACCCGTTCATCGCTCCGGAGTTCAAGGGCCAGGAGCAGAAGGTCGACGTCGACGGCGCCAAGGCGCTGCTCACCGGCGCCGGCTACAAGCTCGACGGCAACACCCTCAAGGACAAGACCGGCAAGCCCGTCAAGCTGACCCTGACCGACCCGGCCGGTTGGTCCGACTACCAGACCAGCCTTGAGATCGTGCGGGACAACCTGTCCAAGATCGGCATTTCCGCCACGGTCGACAAGGCCAACCAGGACGCCTGGTTCCGGAACGTCGAGCAGGGCAACTTCGACGCGACCTTCCGGTGGACCGAGGGCGGCGCAACGCCGTACGACATCTACCGGACCGTCATGGACGGCGCGCAGCTCAAGCCGATCGGTACCGCCTCCCCGGCGGGCAACTTCGGCCGCTTCAACAACCAGCAGGCGACCGATGCGTTGAAGGCCTACGCGAACGCGACGGACGAGGCCGCCCGTACCGCCGCGCTGAACGCCCTGCAGAAGGTCTTCGTCGAGGAGATGCCGATGATCCCGGTCGGCGCGGACAACATCGGTGGTGCGTACAGCACGAAGAACTGGACCGGCTGGCCGGACGATTCGAACCCGTACGGCGCGATGCAGCCGACCCAGCCCAACGCGTTGGACGTAGTCCTGCACCTCAAGCCCGCCGGCAGCTGATCCGCGACACCGCCTCCCGGTCGGTTGCGGGCCGACCGGGAGGCGGTCACCGCACAATCCTCGGTGACGAAGACACCCCGAAGACAGGAAACTCGGCATGACGTTGAGCGAGAGCACGGCGGCGCCGGTCAACGAGGTGGTGCTGGAGGCCGTCGGCCTGACCAAGCATTTCCCCGTCCGCAAACGGCTGCGTGATCTCTTCTCCCGAACGCCGGCAGCCGTCCACGCCGTCGACGACGTGTCGTTCGCGCTACGCCGTGGCCGGGTGACCGCGCTGGTCGGTGAGTCCGGATCCGGCAAGTCCACGGTGGCCCGGCTGCTGGCCCAGCTCTACCGCCGCACCGCCGGCGACATCCGGCTGCACGGCGTGTCGACCCGGGTGCGGGGTGGCGGGGCGTTCCGGTCGTACGTGCGACGCGTCCAGCTGATCCTGCAGGACCCGTTCGCGTCGCTCAACCCGGTGCACACGATCCGCTACCACCTCACCCGGTCGCTGCGGATCCACGGCAACGCCGGCCGCACCGCCGAGGACCTGGACAAGGCCCTCGCCGACCTGCTCACCCGGGTCAGCCTCACGCCACCCGAGCGCTACCTGGACGCATTCCCCCACGAGCTGTCCGGCGGTCAGCGGCAGCGCGTCGCGATCGCCCGGGCGCTCGGTGCCGCCCCGGAGGTGCTGCTCGCCGACGAGCCGGTCTCCATGCTCGATGTCTCGATCCGCCTCGGCGTGCTCAACCTGCTGCGGGACCTCAAGGAGCGGCTCAACCTCGCCGTCCTGTACATCACCCACGACATCGCCTCGGCCCGCTACTTCGCCGACGAGACGATCGTGATGTACGCCGGCCGCATGGTCGAGGGCGGCGACAGCGAGACGGTCACGCAGCACCCGGCACACCCGTACACCCGCCTGCTCATCGGGTCGGCGCCCGATCCCGACAGCATCACCGGTGCCGCGGCTGCCGCCCTGCAGGACCGCGGCAACGGGGAGCCGCCGAGCTTGATCCAGCCACCGGCCGGCTGCCGGTTCCACCCGCGCTGCCCGCACGCCATGCCCCGCTGCACGGTCGACCTGCCGCCCCGGCTGGAGATCGCCGACCGGCCTGACCACTGGGCGGCGTGCTGGCTCTACGACCCGGCCACCGTCGCCGCCGAAACCCCCGGCTCCGCCGCTCCCGACTCCGCCGGCACCGTCCCGCCGCCCCCGGCGCTGGTCCAACCGGAAGGCACCGCCACGTTGGGGGAGGTTCGATGAGGTTCCTGCTGCAACGCGTCGCCTTCTACCTGTTCACCGCGTGGGCGGCGATCACGCTCAACTTCTTCATCCCGCGCATGATCCCGGGCGACCCGGTCCAGGCGCTCATCTCGCGTAACCAGGGCCGGATCAGCGCGGACGCCATCCAGTCGCTGCGCGTGCTGTTCGGGCTGGACAAGAACCAGAGCCTCGGGGCGCAGTACCTCGACTACTGGAAGCAGCTCTTCCAGGGCGACCTCGGGCTGTCGTTCACGTTCTTCCCGACGCCGGTGTCGACGGTCATCGGCGACAGCCTGCCGTGGACGGTCAGCCTGGTCGGCATCACCACGATCGTCAGCTTCTTCCTCGGCACGGCGCTCGGCGTCGGCGCCGGCTGGCGGCGCGGCTCGTGGATCGACGCCCTGCTGCCGGCCACGACGTTCCTGTCCTCGATCCCGTACTTCTGGCTGGGTCTCGTCGCGATCGCCCTGTTCGCCGGGCCGGGCAGCTTCTTCCCGTCGTCCGGCGGCTACGAGCCGGGCCTCGTGCCGGCGTTCGACCAGTACTTCATCCCGAGCGCGATTCAGCACAGCATCCTGCCGGCCGCCACCATCCTGGTCTCCTCGATGAGCGGGTGGCTGCTGAGCATGCGCAACATGATGGTCACGGTGTCGTCCGAGGACTACATCACGGTCGCCCACGCGAAGGGCCTGTCGGAGCGCCGCGTGGCCCTGAGCTACGCCGCCCGCAACGCGCTGCTGCCCAACGTCTCGGGCTTCGCCCTGTCGCTCGGGTTCATCGTTGGCGGCACCCTGCTGGTGGAGATCGTCTTCTCCTACCCGGGTCTCGGTTTCCAACTCTTCCAGGCGGTTGGCTACAAGGACTACCCACTGATGCAGGGGATCTTTCTGATCATCACGATTTCCGTGCTGATGGCGAACCTCATCGCCGACGTCGCGTACCTGCTTCTCGACCCGCGGACCCGAAAGAGTGGTTGAGCGATGACGATCTCACCGTCGAGTATCGAGCAGGTCATCCCCGGCCAGGGCGCGATGGCTCAGCCGTCGGCCGCGCCGGGCAGATCGAAGCGGCGTCGGTTCCGGTTCCTGGCAAACGCCAAGACCGCGACCGGCCTGGTCGTGCTGGCCTGCTACGGCCTCTTCGCGATCATCGGTCCGTGGGTGGCGCCGTACAACCCGGACGGTCGCAGCAGCGACGTCCTGCAGGCGCCGTCGGCCAGGCACTGGTTCGGCACCACCCATCTCGGTCAGGACATCTTCAGCCAGATCCTGGTCGGTACCCGCAGCGTCGTTCTTGTGGGCCTGATCGCCGGGGTCCTGGCGACCATCCTGTCCATCATCATCGGCGTGACATCCGGCTATCTCGGCGGGTTGGCCGACGAGGCCGGTTCGGCGCTGTCCAACGTGTTCCTGGTCATCCCGGCGCTGCCGCTGATCATCATTGTGACGTCGATCGTCGAGCAAGCCAGCGACACGCTGGTCGCGCTCATCATCGGGTTCACGTCGTGGGCGTGGGGCGCCCGTGTGCTGCGCGCGCAGACGCTGTCGCTACGCCGCCGCGACTATGTCGAGGCGGCGCGGGCCACCGGCGAGCGGACCTGGCGCATCGTTCTGTTCGAGATCCTGCCCAACCTCACCGCGATCATCGCGTCCGGCTTCGTCGGTACGGTGATCTTCGCGGTCATGTCGGAGATCACTCTCGCGTTCATCGGCATCTCGTCGGTCTCCTCGTGGAACTGGGGCACGATTCTGTTCTGGGCGCAGGGCCAGCAGGCGCTCGCCCAGGGCGCCTGGTGGTGGTTCGTCCCGGCCGGGCTGGCCATCGCCCTGCTCGGCACCGCCCTCGCGCTGATCAACTTCGGCATCGACGAGTTCGTCAGCCCGCGGCTGCGCAGCAGCGGCGGGGCCCGGATCCGCACCGCCGACGGGCGCACCGCGCGGATGCGGGTGGGCTTCACCCCCGTCCTGGCGCCACCCGCGGCCGTCCCGGCCCAGCGCGGGATGCCCGCAGTCCCGAACGAAGGAGGGCACCGATGAGCGAACCGGCCCTGGAGGTCCGCAAGCTCTGCGTCGACTACGGGCTCGGCGACGAGGCGGTGCACGCGGTACGTGACGTCGATCTGACCCTGCACCGGGGCGAGGTGCTGGGGCTGGCCGGAGAGAGCGGCAGCGGCAAATCCACCCTGGCGTACGGGCTGACCCGGCTGCTGCCGCCGCCCGGCGTGGTCAGCGGCGGCCAGGTGATCTACCACCCGGTCGACGGCCCACCGGTCGACGTGCTGACCCTGACCCCCGCCAAGCTGCGGCAGTTCCGCTGGGCGGAGACGTCGATCGTGTTCCAGGGCGCGATGAACTCGCTCAACCCGGTGCACCAGGTCTCCACCCAACTGCTCGACGTGATCAAGGCGCACGAGCCGCGGAGCACGGCGGCGGGCCGGCTGGCCCGGGCGAAGGAACTGCTGCGCCTGGTCGGCATCTCCGCCGACCGGCTGGACAGCTACCCCCATCAACTCTCCGGCGGCATGCGGCAGCGCGTCATGATCGCCATGGCGCTGGCGCTGGAACCACAGGTGGTCATCATGGACGAGCCGACCACCGCGCTCGACGTGGTGATGCAGCGGCAGATCCTCGGCCAGCTCGCCGAGCTGCGGCAGCGGCTGGGCTTCGCGGTGCTGTTCATCACCCACGACCTGTCGCTGCTGGTCGAGTTCTCCGACCGCATCGCCATCATGTACGGCGGCCGGATCGTCGAGGAGGCACCCGCGGCAGAGCTGTACCGGCGCGCCCTGCACCCGTACACCGACGGGTTGTTGCACTCCTTCCCGGCGCTGCGCGGCCCCCGCCGGGACCTGACCGGCATCCCCGGCTCGCCGCCGGACCTGCGCGCCATGCCGAGCGGCTGTGCCTTCCACCCGCGCTGTCCCCGGACGTTCGAGCCGTGCGACGTGGACCTGCCGCCGCTCGGCCCGCCCGGCGACGACCACCCGGGGCGCGCCGTCGCCTGCTGGCTGCATCCCGCCGCCGAGCCGGTCGCCCGCTGACCACCACCGCCCGACCGAACAACCACGACCGTGCAGAACCGAGGAGAACCATGGATATCGACCTCACCCACCCGATGACCACCGGGCAGGCCGACCCGATCGACACCCTGCCGCCGAACTTCCGGTGGGGGGTGGCGACCTCGTCGTACCAGATCGAGGGCGCGGTGGCCGAGGACGGCCGCACGCCGTCCATCTGGGACACCTTCTGCCGCGTCCCGGGGGCGGTCGCGAACGGCGACACCGGCGACGTGGCCTGCGACCACTACCACCGGATGCCGCAGGACGTGGCGCTCATCGCCGAGCTGGGACTGGACACGTACCGGTTCTCGGTGGCCTGGCCCCGGGTGCAGCCGGGCGGGCGCGGGCCGGCCAACCCGGCCGGGCTGGCCTTCTACGACCGGCTCGTGGACGAGCTGCTCGGCCGGGGGATCGACCCATGGGTGACGCTCTACCACTGGGACCTGCCGCAGGAACTGGAGGACGCGGGCGGCTGGCCGCACCGGGACACCGCGTACCGGTTCGCCGACTACGCCGAGCTGGTCTTCGCCGCGCTCGGCGACCGGGTGAAGACCTGGACCACGCTGAACGAGCCGTGGTGCTCGGCGATGCTCGGGTACGCGTACGGCCAGCACGCGCCCGGCCGGCGGGACCTGGGCGACGGTATCGCCGCCGCCCACCACCTGTTGCTGGGCCACGGGCTGGCGGCGCGGCGGCTGCGGGCGGCGGCGAAGAGTCCGATCGAGCTGGGCATCACGGTCAACCTGGCCACCGCCGACCCGGCCACCGACAGCCCGGCCGACCGGGACGCCGCGCGGGCGGCCGACGGCCTGGGCAACCGGCTCTACCTGGACCCGCTGTTCCACGGCCGCTACCCGGAGGACGTGGTGGCGGACCTGGCCGCGGAGGGCGTCCGGATCCCGGTCGAGGACGGCGACCTGGCGGTCATCGCCATCCCGATTGATGTGCTCGGCGTCAACTACTACTTCGGGCAGCTCTTCTCGGGCGTGGACGAGCAGGGCCGGGAGCGGGACGACCAGGGGCGGCCGGTGCGGCGGGTCGTCCGGCGGGACCTGCCGCGCACCGCGATGGACTGGGAGATCGTGCCGGACTCCTTCACCGACCTGCTGGTCCGGCTCAGCCGGGACTACCCGGGCGTGCCGCTGGTGATCACCGAGAACGGGGCGGCCTTCGACGACCGGCCGGACGCCGACGGGTTCGTGGCCGACGACGACCGGGTGGCGTACCTGGCCGAGCACCTGCGGGCGGTGGCTCGGGCCCGGCAGGCGGGCGCCGACGTACGCGGCTATTTCGCCTGGTCGCTGCTGGACAACTTCGAGTGGGCGTACGGCTACGACAAGCGGTTCGGCATCATCCGGGTGGACTACGACACCCAGCGGCGGACGCCGAAGCGCAGCGCCCACTGGTACCGGGACACCGTCCGGCGGGTGCGCGGCGAGCGCTGACCCGGCTGCTCGTGGCCGGCGGGCCGGCGGCGTTTCCCGTCGCCGGCCGCGGCTCAACGGGCCCGGGCGCGCGGCTCAACGGGCC
>NZ_JBLROA010000098.1:0-15319 GCF_047921505.1 Micromonospora sp. SL1-18
CCCCCCCGGGGGGGGGGGGGGCGGGGGCCCCCCGCCCCCCCCCCCCAACGCCGCATCCCCACCACGACCTCGTCGCCCGCAGGATGCGCACTGACCCGGGTGTTTCACAGTGGTGATCTACAGAGCGGGCTGGATAGACGAGCACACCGAGCTGCGCTATCGAAAGTAGATCCGCCCGTGCACTCACGCCACTTCGGCGATCACCGCGCGGACCATTCGGCGGCCGTGCTCGGCCATTCGCGGGAAGGTATGCCGGTAGTAGTCGATGCCGGTCAGCGACGGTGCGAGGGCCCAACCGCAGGCGCGGCGCCAGGTCGCGTCGTCGTACTCGATTACCTCCCGATAGGCTTTCCGGGCCGCACCGGTGAAGGTCCATAGCGCCGGAGCCACATCCGGCGCCGGATCGCCGACACCGAGTCCACCGAAGTCGATGACCGCGGCCAGTCGGCCACAGTCGGTGATCAGGTTGCCCGGCTGTAGATCACCATGGATCCATACGGGGTCCCGGTCCCAGTCAGGAGCAGCCAGGCAGGCGTCCCAGGCCGCCTCCGCCGCGGTCACATCGAAGCCGTCGTCATGCTCGGCGAGCCGGGGCAGCACCCGGCGGACGCTTTCGTCGACGTGGAGCAGGGTGGATCCGCGGGAGCCCGGTGGCTTGACCGGACCTCCGGCCGGATCCACCCGATGCAGGGCGCGAACGAAGGTTGCCACGTCGCGGGCCAGAAGTATGTCGTCGCAGCCAAGCCTGGGCGGCGTCTTTCCCACGACCCACGGCACCACGGTCCACCGCCACGGGTACCCCGCGCCCGGCTCGCCCGCATGAAGCGGAACCGGAATCCGCACAGGCAGGTGGGATGCCAGCAAGGGCAGCCACCGCGCATCAGAATCGGCCTGGTCGACCGCCCCGACAATCTTGGGCATCCGGGCAACGAGTTCGTTGCCGATCCGAAAGAGTACGTGGTCGGTGCCCTCCAACTCGTCGGGTAGAGGTGTCACGGGAAGGTCGGCCCACTGCGGGCACTGGGCCGCTACCAGGCGGCGCACCTGCCCGACGGTGGCTCGGATCTCGTCATCATGGATGGGCACGGCAGGCAGGTTAAAGCGGTCAGGCGGTGTGGTGCCAACCGATTAGGTGTCCAGCATGAGAGTGTGCACGGCAACCCGAAGGCGCGCTCGAGGTGTTCCCAGGGGTGCGCGAACGTCGTAGGCGGGCCCTAAACTTGCGGTTCGTGACGACACCCCTCACTCCGGTCGAGGTGGCCTTCGCGCTGTTGCGGGAGGGCCGCATGGGCGACGCCGAGAATCTCATGACGCGCGAGCTGCAGGCCGCCACGGACAAACACGGTCACGGCAGCCCGGAATGGGCCTCGGCCCAGTGCGACCTCGGCAACGTGCTGCTCAACGCCGATCAACGCGACCGCGCGATCGACTGCTACCGCCGCGCCGTCTCCACGACGCCGCGCGACCACGAGTCCCGCAAGGACCAGTTGACCTACCGCCTCAATCTGGGTCTGGCGCTGCGCATGGCCGGACGACTCGACGAGGCCGAGACGGAGTTGCGCCAGGGCGTTCAGGAGCGGCTCGCCTTCTACGGTCGCGAGCACGCCGGGTACGCGTTCGGCCTCGAACCGCTGGCGGACCTGCTGCGGCAGCGTGGCGACATGGCAGAGGCCCGGCAGGTCGTCGAGGAGGCGGTGGCCAACCTGTGGCGCAACGGGCACGAGCGGGTGGCCTCCGCGTTGGCGCTGCGAGCAGCGATTGTGCACGCCGGTGGCACCCACGAGTCGCTGTTCGTGGGCCTGCACCAACTGCCGGACGAGGTCGTCGAGCAGATCGGGCAGGTCGTCACCCAGATGCTGGAGCACGACGACAAGGCGTCCAAACCCTTGCTCACCTCCCTGGTCGCCGCGTTGGAGGAGCGGCTCGGCATCGACCACCAGGCGACGCTCAACGCCTTGTCCGCGCTGGCGAACCTCGGCCGTGACCTCGGTGACCAGGCGGGGCGGGTTGATGCGATCGAGCGCGTGCTCGCTTCGTACGACCGCCAGGGCCGGCAGGAGGAGGCGCTGATGGCAGCGCTCGGATTGGCGATGGCCCAGGACGAAGCCGGCGATGCCGAGGCGGCGCTGCGCACGTACGCGTCTGCGCACGCGAGGGCGGAGCGCATCGGTCATCCGGAGCTGCGGAGTCAGGTGCTGCGCAACTGGGGTCTCGCGTTGAAGGAGGCCGGCCAGGTGGGCCCGGCGGAGCAACGGCTGGCCGAGGCAGTGGGCCAAGCGCGCCGCGGTGCCGACCATGACACGGTCGGGCGGGCCTGCATCGCCCTCGGTCTGTTCCTCCAGCACGAGGGCCGGCTGCCGGAGGCCCGCACGGTCCTGGAGGAGGGCCTGACCGTCATGGATCCCGTACACCCGGACGCGATCATCGGCCGCAGCCACCTCGGTGCGGTCCTGGATGGCCGCACCTGCGGGTGCGGCGACATGGCGGGCACGATCGCCGACGCGTTCCGCGAGTTCGTGATTACCAGGCTTCCCGCAGACCTGCTCGACCGCCTCGACGTGGCGATCGTGGACGGCGAGTTCAAGATCGATGTTGGGCTTCGGCGAGAGCCGACCGAGTCCGAACTCGAGCGGCTCAACGACGTCTTCCAGACCGCTCACGCGGAATTCCGCCGCCGGATCAGCGAGCCCCGCTACGCCGGCTGACCCCCCGACTGCCACTGTGCGGTGCCATGATCATGGTGCTCGGCCGGGCGGGGGCGGCAGCGGGCGCGGTCGCGCTCGGTGGCGTCGACGTGGCGCTGGTGCTCGCCGCTTACGCCGGCACGATCCCCTTCGCCCTGGTCAACAACGTCGCGCTGGTGATGCTGGCGGTGGGGGCCTGCAACATCTGGGTGCAGAGCGGGCTGCGGGCCGGGCACGTGGCGGTGTTCGTGGCGGTCCTGACCGGGTACGACATCGTGGCCACCGCGTTCCTGCCGATGATGGGTGACTTCTTCCTCAAGGTGCACGCTGCCGTTCACCCCGGTGCTGTCCTGGGGGACGTGGCCGGTGCTGGCCGCGACCGGGCTCGGCGACCTGCTCGTGGCGGTGCTGTGGCCGCTGGTGGTGGCGAAGGCGTACACCTTGCGGGCCGCTGCGGCGGCCGCGGCGATGGTCGGCAGCTTCGTGGTGATCTTCACGCTGATCCTGGCGCACGTGCTGCACGGCGCGACACCCGCAATCGCGCTCATCGGCCCCGTGGTGCTGCTGCACCATCGCTGGCTGGTCCGCCGCCACCCCCGCGAGCAACCGATGGCGGTCCACCTCGCCCGCCGGGCAGCCGCCTCGGCCCAGTGATCAGCGATGGGCGCCAATCAAGGATCACAGTGGTGGATCGGGGCTAAGTGCGCCGGCGGTGGACCGTTCGGTACTGCGTCGGCGAGATGCCGAACCATGCGTTGAACGCCTGGCGCAGGGTTTCGCCGGAGCGAAAACCGGTCGCCTTGGCGATCGACGAGACGGCCTGGTCGGTGGTGACCAGGGCGGTGGCCGCTGCCTCCAGCCTCACTTGACGGACGAGCCGGGCCGGAGTCTGCCCGGCGTGGGCGACGAGCAGCCGGGTGAGGTGCCGTTCGCTCACACCGGCCACCGCGGCGAGCCGGGCGGTGGAGAGTTCTGTGTCGGGATTGGCCGTGACGTGGTCGAGGACGCGCCGCACCACGGCGTGCTCGGGGCGCCGGGCACGTATGAACATGCTCATTTGCGCCTGGTTGCCCGGTCGCTGCAGGTAGGTGACCATGCCCATGGCCACCCATCGGGCCAGCTCGGCGCCGTGGTCGGCCTCCACGAACGCCAGGGTGAGGTCGAGCGCCGCGGTGACGCCGCCGGACGTCCACACGTGATCGTCCCGCACGAAGATCGGCGCAGGGTCGAATCGGACCGCCGGATATGCGGCGGCCAACTCGGCCGTATGGTGCCAGTGGGTGGTTGCCCGCCGGCCGTCCAGCAGCCCGGCGGCGGCGAGCACGCTCGCACCAGTGCACACCGACGCCACGCGGCTCGAGCTCCAGGCCAGCCTTTGGACCTGAGCAAGCAGGCGGCGGTCCGCGGCGGCCGCGGCGTGCCCGAGACCGCCGGAGACGACGAGGGTGTGGGTGCGGCTCACGTCCTGCAGCGCCACCTGGCTGGACAGCTCCAGCCCGGAATCACAGCGCACCGGGCCCCCGGACAGCGTGGCGAACCGCACGGCGTACGCGGGCGTCGCGCCGAGCCGGTTGGCCATATCGAGACAGCTGGTGACGCTCGCAACGTCCACCAGCTCGATGCCGTCATAGCCGACGACGACCACACGCCGCTCATGCACACTGCCATCGTAGGAGCGCATGAAGCGGTCCGGCAGGACACGTATTCCAGAATCTCGGACATGATGACCGCCGCGTCTGTTCCCCACAGGTGCGCGGCGAATACGGTTCGGCAGTGAGCAACCCGACAATCCCAAGGGCAACCTGGTCGAAGAGGTCACCAGGCAACGGTGGATGGCGCACCGCCACATCACCGAGCACGCCGAGACCGGAATGATGTTCGGCTTCGAGGTACGGGAGTGTGCCTAGATGCAGATCGCGATCCTGCTGTACCCCGGCACCACCGCCCTCGACGCGGTCGGTCCATACGAGGTGCTCAGCCGCATACCGGACGCCGATGTCCGCTTCGTGGGCAAGGAAACCGGCCCGCTGCTTACCGATGGGGGTGCCCTGCTGCTCGGCGTGACGCACACCCTCGCCGAGATGCCCGCACCGGATCTCGTGCTGGTGCCGGGCGGAATGGCGACGCCAACCACGATGGTCGACAAGGAGGTCCTCGCCTGGCTGCGGTCGGTGCACGAGACCACGACGTGGACAGCCTCCGTGTGCAGCGGCGCGGTGCTCCTGGCCGCCGCGGGAATCCTCAAAGGCCAGCCTGCGACCACGCACTGGGTCGCGATGGGACCGTTGCGGTTGATGGGCGCGACGCCCCGGCCGGACGAGCGGATCGTGCAAACCGGCAAGATCGTCACGGCGGCGGGGGTGTCCGCCGGCATCGACCTGGGACTCTGGCTGGCCGGCGAGATCGCCGGACGAGAGCTGGCCGAGGCGATCCAACTGACCATCGAATACGACCCGCAGCCGCCGTTCGACGCCGGCCACATGAGTAAGGCGTCCGAACCGGTCCGGAAGCGCGCCAAGCAGCTCCTCGACGATCGGACGGACTTCAAACAGACGCTGGTCAAGCCGAGGATCGCCTGGAACCGAATGATCGACTTTGTGCGTACCGGCAAGTAGCCCCCTTGGGTATGGCCAAAGCGGAAGGAAAAGTCATGACTGATCTGATCACTACCGATATCTTCGAGCTCGGGCAACGCTGGGCCGAAGCCGAGCAGCGCGCCGACATCGAGGCGCTCGATGCGCTCGCCGTCGCCGACTTCGCGCTGGTCGGGCCACTGAGCTTCGTCCTGGACAAGCAGCAGTGGCTGGACCGTTACCGCACCGGCAACCTGATCACCGCGTCGCTGACCTGGGACGATGTCGCGGTGCGTTCGTACGGCGATACGGCCGTCGCCATCGGAATTCACACTCAGCAGGCCAGCTACCGTGGGCAGCCGTCGAACGGGCAGTTCCGTGCGACGCACATCGCCGTCCGCTCCGGCGGTCGGTGGCAGCTCGCCGGCATTCAGCTCAGCCCGATCGCTGCCTTCCGACCCCCGGCAGCGGGCTGACGCGATGGCCGTACAGCTCAACCACACCATTGTCCATGCGCACGACGCCGCCGCGTCGGCGAGGTTTCTGGCCGAGATCCTGGGCCGGCCAGAGCCGACCCCGTTCAGCCACTTCATGGTCGTCCAGCTCGACAACGACGTCTCACTGGACTTCCTGGCCGTCCCCGACGTGCGGCCGCAGCACTACGCGTTCCTCGTCGACGATTCCGACTTCGACGCGATCTTCGGCCGTATCCGCGAGCGCGGCCTGCCGTACTGGGCTGATCCTTTCCACCAGCAGTCCGGCCAGATCAACACCAACGACGGCGGTCGCGGCGTGTACTGGGAAGACCCGAACGGCCACAACCTGGAGATCATCACCCGCCCCTACGGCGACGGGAGTTGACGCTGCGCGTGGACACATTAGGAGCGCAGGCGTGCGGCTGAGCATGAGCATCACCAACTTCTCGTGGCGTGACGAGCGTCAGGGCCTCGGAGAGCACCTTGCCGGGATCGCGGAGGCTGCCGACCACGGCGGCCTCTACGGCCTCTGGGTCTCCGACCACCTGCTGCAGGCCGATCCCTCCGCCGGGCCGGGCGAGACCGAGATGCTGGAGGCCTACACCACGCTCGGCTACCTCGCCGCACGAACCTCGCGCCTCCGGCTCGGCACGCTGGTGACCGCGGTGACCTACCGCCCGCCCACCTTGTTGGTCAAGGCCGTGACCACCGTCGACGTGCTCTCCGGCGGCCGCGCCTGGTTGGGCATCGGCGCCGGCTACCAGAACGAGGAGGCCGCAGCGATGGGACTGCCGCTGCCGCCCGTACCGGAGCGGTTCGACCGACTCGAGGAGACGCTGCAGATCGCACTGCGGATGTGGACGGGGGACGCGTCGCCCTACCGAGGCCGGCACCACACGCTGGATGGGCCGGTGGGCAGCCCGGCGCCGGTCTCCCGCCCGCACCCGCCGATCCTGATCGGCGGCACCGGGGAGAAGCGAACGTTGCCGCTGGTCGCGCGCTATGCGGACGCGTGCAACGTGTTCGACATCCCCGATGGCGGCAAGACCGTGCGGCACAAGCTCGCCGTGCTGCGCGCGCTGTGCGACGACCTCGGACGGCCGTACGACCAGATCGAGAAAGTGATCGCGACACGGTTGCAACCCGGCGAGTCGACGGCCTCCTTCGTGACCCGCTGCGCGACGTTCGCCGAGCTGGGCATCGACCACGTCAGCGTCATCACGACCGGGCCATGGACCGCCGAGAGCGTCGCCACGCTCGTCGAGGCCGCAGACCAGATCGTCGCTCTCGGCGCCGCTGCTTCTACCCGGCCGTCCTGACCCTGGGGCCACTCCGGCGAAGTGCCGCGTGTACGCATGCGCGCGTCGTCGCACCCGTAGAGGAGATAGCAATGAGCAAAGTGATCTGCGATCTGTCGATCTCGGCCGATGGTTACTCGGCCGGGCACAACCAGACCGAGGAGCGCCCGTTCGGTGACGACGGCGGGGACGGCTGGGGCAACAAGCTGCACGCCTGGATGTTCGAGACCCCCGAGGAAAACCGGGCCGAGGTCGACCACATGACGGCGGCCAGCGCATTCGTCATCGGGCGCAACATGTTTGGCCCCGTGCGTGGCGAGTGGAATCGGGAGTGGAAGGGCTGGTGGGGCGACAACCCGCCGTTCCATGCTCCGATCTTCGTGCTCACCCACTATCCGCGCGACCCGCAGCCGATGGACGGCGGCACCACGTTCCACTTCGTCACCGACGGAATCGAATCCGCGTTGAAACAGGCACGCGAGGCGGCCGGGGACGGCGACGTGTCGATCCTGGGCGGCGCGACCACGATCAACCAGTACCTCGCCGCCGGCCTGATCGACGAGCTCCGGTTGCACATTGTGCCGTTAACGCTCGGCGGCGGCACGCGGCTCTTCGACGGCGTCCCGCCGCTGAATCTTGAGCAGGTGCGGTCGCGGGCAGCCAACTCGGTCACGCACGTGACGTACCGCTTGCCACGAGACCCACGGAGGGCACCATGACGACCACGACGGACGACCCGACCAGCGGGCTGCCCGGCCGCCCGCCCGTGGTCGACCTGGCCACCTGGCAGACCGCCCGCGACGAGCTTCTGGTCCGCGAGAAGGCCCACACCCGCGAGGGCGACGCCATTGCCGCGGCCCGCCGTCGGCTGCCGATGGTGGAGCTCGACGGGACGGTCGAGGTCGTCGGACCCGACGGCCCGGTGCCGTTCCTGGACCTGTTCCAGGGCCGCGACGAGCTCGTGGTCTACAAGCACATGTGGCACGACGGCGCGCCGCACCAAGGGCAGTGCGAGGGCTGCACCACCCAGCCCTGGTACTCAGTGCGCGACGTGGAGGCGCTCGTCGGCGGAGCAATGGGTTACCTCACCTGCTTCCTGCGCGACGGCGATCGCGTGTTCCTGACCTACTCCACGACGGGCCGCGGCAACGAGCCAGTCAACGGGTCCCTCGGCCTGCTCGACATGACGCCCTACGGCCGCCGCGAGGCGTGGGAGAACAACCCCGAGGGCTGGCCCGAGGCCCCTCAGGCCGACTCGCCGGTCGGTGGGCATGGCTCGCCGATCTGCTGGTACTGGCGCTCGGACGCGGACGGGAACGCCACCTGGGGCCCGACCAGCCGCCCCGTGCCGCAGTGGACCCGCCCCGGGGCGACCCCCGTGGAGACCCTCGGCCGGCACGGCCACCACCACTGACGGTTGGAGACAACGATGCGACCCGTTCTCCGGTTTGGCGTCCATCTCCTCGAGATGGTCGCGGCGATGCTGGCCGGCATGTTCGCGCTGCGACCGCTGTGGGCATTGGCGCTGCCCGGCGCGATCGAGCGGACCGACGTGCGCACGCTCGCGATGGCCACCGGCATGGCCATCGGCATGGCGGCCTGGATGCGCGTACGCGGCCACGGCTGGGCCGGCATCGGCGAGATGGCCGCCGCGATGTACGCGCCGTTCATCGCGCTGCTCGTGCCGTACTGGTTCGGCGCCGTCTCCGCCGGTGTCGTCATGGCCGGCGGCCACGTGCTGATGGTGATCGCGATGGTCGCGGTCATGCTGCGGCGGCGGTCGGAGTACACACACGGCGGGCACCGACTGCCGCGTGCCGTGGTACGGGTCGGCGCGGTGGTGCTGGCGGTGGCGATACTGCCGGTGTCGGTCGGTGCGGCGGTCGCCGCGGTGAACGAACGAAGCGTGTACGCGCCGGCGCCCTCACCGGGCGCTCCGGCACCGGCACAACGTCCCTTTGACCCGGCGCTGCCGACCGCCGTCGTGGTGCTCGGTGCCGAGGGGGCGCACGCCGGGGACGCGCTCGGACCGTTCGAGGTGCTGGCCGTCACGGGACGCTTCAACGTCCTCACCGCCGCCCCGACCCCGGCGCCGGTCACCCTGACCGGCGGTCTGGACCTGGTGCCTGATGTCACGTTCGAGTCCCTGGCAACCCGGCTCCACGGCCGCGCCGCGGACGTGGTCGTGGTACCCGCCATGCCGCGCCCCGACGAGCCGGCCGTGCTCGACTTCCTCCGAAGGCAGGCCGGCGACGGCGCGCTGATACTCAGCGTGTGCGTGGGCGGCAAGGTCGCCGCAGCGGCCGGGGTGCTAGACGGGCACACCGCGACGTCGCACTGGTACTACCTGGACGGCCTGGAAAAGGACTTCCCTGAGGTGCGGTGGCAACGCGGCGTCCGCTACGTCGACGACGGCCAGGTGATCAGCACCGCCGGCGTGCTCTCCGGCATCGACGGCACACTGCGGGTGATCGAACGCCTGGCCGACACGCAGGTGGCCGCCGCCGCGGCAGAGTCCGTGGGCTGGCGCCACTACTCCCCCGCAACGCCACTGCTGATTCCCGTGCAACGCTTTGGCCCCGGCGACGCGATCGCCGCACTTAACCAGTCCTACCGCTGGGACGCGCCAACGGCCGGGGTCCTGCTCACGGACGGCGTCGGTGAACTCGAACTCGCCTCGCCGTTCACCACCTACACCGAGGCCGTCTACGCTTCCCGAACGCTCGCGGTGTCGCCGGGAGCCACGGCCATCCGCTCCCGCCACGGGCTGACGTTCGTGCCCCGCGCGACGCTAGCGGACGCACCACAGCTGGACCGACTGCTGGTCCCCGGCGCGGCGGCCGCCGCCCGGCACGACGCGCCCACGGCCCAAGGCCTCCGGCCGACGTATCTGCACGCGGAGCCCGGTTTCGCCTTCGACGGGCCACTGCGCGACATCGCGGCCAACGTCGATGTCCCCTCGGCCGTGTGGCGGGCCAAACTGCTGGAGTATCCCGCCGGAGACATCGCGCTCACTGGCCGTGGCTGGCCCTGGGAGCGCACCCTCCGCCCGGTCGTCCTGGCGCTGGCCGGCCTGGCCCTGCTCGCCGGTGGGCTGGCCGTCCAGCGGCGCCGGACACGCCGACCGGTCCAGCTGGACGACCACCGCGCTCCAGCGGCCGCGTCATGAACACCACTGGCACCTACGGCCGTACGGTGACCGGACCCGAACGCACCCAAAGGCGACACCCAACGACGCCCGCGATCCGCCTGGCCCGCCGCTGGAGGCAGGCACTGCTGGTCGTGCACATCCTGTCCAGCGCTGCCTGGATCGGTATCGACGTCATCGTGGCAGTCCTGATCAGCACGGGGTGGTTCGCGGACGACATCGACCTGCGCAGCCTGGCGTACCGCGCGCTGGCGAACTTCGTCGTGTGGCCGATGCTGGCATCGGGCCTGCTCTGCCTCGTCACCGGCCTCGTTCTGGGACTGGGCACCAAGTGGGGGCTACTGCGCTACTGGTGGGTCACCGTCAAGCTCGTCCTCAACGTGGCCCTGTGCACCCTGATCGTCACCGTGCTGCAGCCCGGTATGCCGGACGTCGAGACGTACGGCGAGGAGCTGCTCACCGGCACGGCAGCGGACGACGGGATCTGGCGGCTGTTCTTCCCACCTGCAGTCTCGCTGACCTGCCTGGCCCTGGCCACAGTGCTGGCCATCTTCAAGCCATGGGGCCAGACCCGCGGACCGAAGGTCCCCACGAAGCCTCGCACTCGCCCATGACCTGACCAGGAGGACCACCTTGAATCAGCAACACAAATCCGCTACCCCGAACGCGACCGACCCGACCCAGCAATCTTCGCACCATCCCGATGCGGGCCGTCTGAGCAGTACGTTTCCGCTCACCGACATGCCGGCCTGGCTTGCGCTGCTGTTGGTCGCGCTCGGAGTCCCGCGAACAGTATTGGCCGATCTCGACATCGTCGCCCCGGAAAGCGGCTTGCTCTACTACATCCTCGCCCTGACCCCGTTCGCTGTGTGGCTCGGTGTAGCCCTGGCCCGTCGAAGTCGCAGGCCATTCATGGACTTCGTGATCGTCGGCGCTCTGTACGGACTGTCTCTGGTCGTGATCCACCAGGTGCTGTGGGGCGTCGGCCCATCCCTGGGTCACAACCCTCCCGCAAACGCGGTCGAGTTCGCCGACCATTTCGCCGGGGGCTGGCGCGACCTGGCACTGCGGGCTTACACGAGCGGCATAGCCATGGTGATCGGCATCGGCTCCGGGTTGATCGCCGGTCTGGTCGCGCTCGGGGCCAACGCATGGCGCTCCAAGCGCGGCCTTGACGCAGGGCCCTCACATCGATGCCTTTAGGGGCATAGTCGTGGAAGCAGAAGGTTGATCGGTCCGTTCCGAGTGTCCAATTGGTGAACGTGGCCCGCAGCTCGCACTCCTGGGCCTCCAAGGACTCCTGCCCACTGAAGCCGCAGACGCGCACCTACAGACCCTCCAATCGAAAGCGCCCCAAAAAGAAGGGCCACGGAGGCCGGCCTTGTGATCCCCCCGGCCGCGGTCCCTTCGATGCTCGTGCTGTACGGCGCGCTCTTCGCGCTCGTCACCGCGCCCGAGGAAGCGGCCACACCGCAAGCGGTGCGGCCGCTGGCGGTCGCGATCGTCCAGGGTGGAGTCGCGGCGGCGGGGTCTCTCGCGTGGCTCCCCGGTCTCAGTCGGGGCGGACGCCAGGGCTGCCGAGACCCGGGCCGTGGCCTCCCGCATCGTCGGCGCCGAGGCGCGGCGGCGGCTGTCGGTACGTTGCGGGCGTCGCGCTGAGTGAGATCGGGTTTGCGACTTGACGGCAGGCGCCTCCGCGTGCCGGATCGTCGATCTCGACTACCGACCTCAGGCCCAGTCGTGACGCCAGGTCGAACGCCTGCCGGATGTCGTTGATCGGGCCCACTGGCACCCCGACGGATAGCAGTTCCGCGAACCAGTCGTCGGCTGAGCGGGTCAACAGGGCCGTACGCAAGGTGGCGAACAGGTCATCGCGGTGCGCCACCCGAGACGGGTTCGTCGCGAAGCGCGGATCGTCGGCGAGCCCCGGCAGCCCGAGCACCCCGACCAGCGCCTGGAACTGCCGGTCATTGCCGACCGCGATCACCAGCGGACGGTCCGCGGTGGGAAACACCTCGTAGGGCGCAATGGACGGATGTCGATTGCCTAGTGCGGCGGGTACGGTGCCGGCGGCGAGGTAAGCCGCCGCCTGATTGGTCATCGCCGACAGCAGCGAAGAGAGGAGGTTTACCTCGACCTGTTGGCCGTGACCGGTGCGATCACGATGGCGCAGTGCGGCGAGGATGCCCACCGCCGCGTGCAGCCCCGTGATCACGTCCACCAGCGCCACCCCCACCTTTGTGGGCTGGGAGGAATCCGGCCCGGTGATGCTCATCAGCCCGCCGACGGCCTGCACGAGCAGGTCGTAGCCCGGCAGGGAGGCGCCTTCGCGGGGTCCGAAACCGGTGATCGAACAGTACACCAGGCCGGGGTTGTGGACCTTCAGCTGCTGGTATCCCAGACCAAGCCGGTCCATCGTGCCGGGCCGGAAGTTCTCCACCACGACATCGGCACGGCCGGCGAGCTTCCGTGCCGCGTCCAGCCCTTCGCGCGTGCCCAGGTCCAGCGTCGCGGATCGCTTGTTCCGGTTGAGGCCCAGGAAGTACGTGGATTCACCTGCTACCCAGGGTGGACCCCACGAACGGGTGTCGTCCCCGGTGCCGGGTCGTTCGATCTTGACTACGTCGGCGCCGAGGTCGGCTAGCAGCATCGTCGCGTAGGGGCCGGCGAGGACCCGCCCGAAGTCGGCGATGAGGATGCCGCCGAGTGCGGACTCCGTCTGGAGCCGGGGGGCCATCGGATCACTACTCATCGAAATGCCTGTATCCCGGTGATTGCTTGGCCGATGACCAGTGTGTGAACCTCCGAGGTTCCCTCGTAGGTCAGCACGGACTCGAGGTTCATGGCGTGGCGGGGGGCTGGGTACTCCAGCGTGATGCCGCTCGCGCCGAGAATTGTACGGCATTCCCGCGCCGCCGCCAGCGCCGCGCGTACGTTGTTCAGCTTGCCCGCGCTCATTGCCGCATCTGCTGGCAATCCGTTCGTCACGGCCGCCCTCATGTCCGTCAAGCGGTTCCTGCCCGAGGGCGCCGACAACGGCGCGCTGGTCGCGGCGCCACAGTACAGCGCGGTGATGCTGCACCGCGTGGTTGGCCACGTGCAGGACAGCGCGGTGGCGCTGCACCGCTTGGCCAACTCCATGTTCGCGGCAGCCACTGATCCCTGCACCGATCAGATCTTCTGGTGGCACGGCGGCGAGTTCCACCCCGTGCACATCGTGGCGGGGGAATCCGCAGGGGCCGTGCAGGTTCGGGTGCCCGAGGCATTGACCCCGGTGGTGGAGCGGCTGAACTCCGGTCACTGAGCGGGCCGCCCCAGGTCACAGCCCTACCGGCTGCGGAACCAGCCAACCGTGGCCAAGTCGGATGACACGATCCATTCGCCGGACGAGTTCTCCTCGGTCGATGGCGGGTTGGCCAGAGCTTGCGGGCCAACCCCACCGCCGCCGTTCAGAACCGCAAAACGCCGGCTAGCCGCCGATCGCTGCGGCGAATATGTGCATCGAGGTTACCTGTACGGCAACTATTCCCGAATTGACGTCTGGCAGAGTGACATAGGAAACGGTCTTGCCTGCCTTCAGGTCAACATACGCGGAGTAGATGCTCGCTGTGTGTTTGTTAATCCCACTCGAGTTGTGCCGGTATGGGGCGATGGCCACCACCTTGTTGTCGTCCGCCGGCGTCGTCTCGTAGAAGTCGGACATGGTCAGGGTGAACTCCTGAGTCGTGCCGTCCGTATAGTGGATCGTCGCCGTCCCCGACGCATTGCCGTAAGCAGAGGCGCCTACGAATCCGAGCTTGGAACCCGTACCTGACACGGTGATAGGCTGCCCTGCCGCGACCACATTATCCGGCTGACCGGCTGGCCCCTCAGGCCAAGTGAAGGTAATGCCGTCCCGAACAAAGAACGCCCCTGGGGTCAGGCCGACCTCCGCCAAGGCGTCTGACGAGAACGTCACGCCATTCCCGGAGAAGTCCCCGGCCTTCGGGTTGGATACGCTGGTGATGCCCACGTTGTTGAACGCAGCGGCGAGAGCAGGATACGGGAGAATGGCGACCAGCCGCGTGTCGACCATGTTATAGGACTCACCGTTGATACTCGCCTTGCTCGACACTCGAATATCCTCTGAACCGCTTTTCGCGGACTCGTTCGCCGAGACGGTCACGGCGATCGACGAGGATGCGCCCGGGGCGACCGTGACCGTGCCCGAATCGGGAGTCAGCTGAACGCCGGGTGGCGGCGCAGCCTGCCAGGTGACGGTGATCGGCGATGCGATGTTGTTGCTGATCGCGAGCGTGGCGGGAGCATCCTCGGACGGCTTGAGTAGCACCTGTGCCGGTTGGAACGCCAGATCGGCTATCCGACCCACCCTGAGCTGCACTGGTGCGGATCGAACGCTTCCCAACCCCCCTGCGGTCTCATAACCGACCTGGAGCCCAAGTCGTAGCTCCGTGTTCTGGGCGGCGTAGGGAACGGTCACCCGCCAGCTCAGCTGCTCAGACTGGTGGGCTCCTACGTGCGGCGGCTGCGTGCCCGCCGGCTTGATCTCCCAGCCCTCGGGCGCTTGCAGCTGGTATCGGACCTCGTCGGCGGCCCAGTCGCTGTCGTTGCTGAAAGTCCCAGTAACGGTCACCTGGCTTCCCGGAGTGAGCGTGGACGACGGCGCATTGAGGGTAGCGATGCGGCTACCCGCCGACTTGATGACGCTGAATTGGCCGTGCAACGGTAGGCCAGCCATGCCGGACGAGCTCCCGACGTACACCTGGAACGCGCCGTTGGGCACTACCCAGCCCCCAGCCTCGCTCTTCCAGTAGGCGAGGTCGCGAGCGTTCAGAGTGAAGTGAACCTCGGTCGACTGTCCCGGCTGCAGGGACACCTTTTCGAAGCCCTTCAGCTGCCGAGGAGGCTCGCCAGCGGACGAAGGGTGCCCCAGATAGAGTTGCACCACCTCGGATCCCGCCCTGCTCCCGGTGTTGGTCACCTTGGCTGTCACGTCTACCCGAAGGTCCGTCTGCCCCGCCGCTCCGGGACCGTAGGAGGTGTTGACCATCGCCTTGGGGGTGGCTACGAGGTTGCTGAACGCGAACGTCGTGTAAGACAGTCCGTGTCCGAACGGGAAGAGCGGCTCCACTTCCTGGGT
>NZ_JBLROA010000099.1:0-15249 GCF_047921505.1 Micromonospora sp. SL1-18
CTACATTCGGCACGACGCCGACCCGACGCCGTCCTGGCCGCGCTGCGCGCCATTCGGCGCGGCAACGCGGTCCTTGGCATGTGGCCGGGCCCGTGGCGCCGGACGGCGCCACGGGCCCGGGCGGACAGGAACGACGCGAACGGGTTCAGTCGTTGCCCTGCTTACGCGGGTTCACCGGCTTGATGCGCGTGTCCTTTCCGTTGACGCGGACGATGATCGTGCCCTGGTTCCGCGCCCGGTCGGCCACGACCGTGAAGTCGGTGACGCGGCCACCTTGCCACGTGCAGCTGACCTCGTAGCCCCCGCGGGCGCGCAGGCCCGTGAACGAGCCGTCGGCCCACTCCTGCGGCAGCGCGGGCAGCAGATGGATGACGTTCCGGTGGCTCTGCAGCAACATCTCGGCGATCCCACCGGTGATGCCGAAGTTGCCGTCCATCTGGAACGGCGGGTGGTTGGTGAAGAGGTTCTTCAGCGTGTTGTACCGAAGCAGGCCCCGAATCATGTAGCGGGCGCGTTCGGCATCACCGAGGCGCGCGAACAGGGCGGTCCGCCAGGGCCATGTCCACGATCGGCGGCTGTCACCGGAGACGGTGGCCTCGCTGAACGGCACCCCTTCGCGTTCGCCGCAGCGTGCCTTCAACGACACCAGAGCGGCGGCCGCGAATTCGGGCGACGCGTCGGGGGTGATCTGCCGTCCCGGGAACACCGCGAACAGGTGCGAGGTGTGGCGGTGGATGTCCTTCGGGTCGTCGCGGTCGGCCTGCCACTCCTGCAGTTGGCCCCATCGGCCGATCTTGTTCGGGGCGAGCCGGGACTGCAGATCCGTGATCGTGGCCCGGTACTCGGGGTCGACGTCGATGGCCGCGGCGCAGTCGAGATAGTTCTGGAAGAGGTCCCAGATGATCTGCTGGTCGTACATCACGCCGTCTTCGCGCGGCCCGTGCTCCGGCGACCAGCCGTTGGGGGAGACGAGCTGGCCGGCTTCGTTCTCGACGAGCCGGTCCTCCCAAAACTGGCAGATCTCCTTGATCATCGGGTAGGCGACCCGGCGCAGATAGGTGAGGTCCTGGGTGAATGCCCAGTGCTCGTACAGGTGTTGCGCGTACCAGGCGCTGGCGACGGTGTTCCACTCCCACCCGTTGCCGCCGAAGACGCTCTGGCTCGTACGCGCCGTCCAGCCTCGGGTGCCGGCGCCGAAGGCGTTGCGGGTCGCGACCCGGCTCGAAACCGCAACCTGACGCACGAACTCGATGAGCGCCTCGTGGCTCTCGCTGAGGTTGGCCGTCTCCGCGCCCCAGTAGTTCATCTGCACGTTGATGTTGGTGTGGTAGTCCGACGCCCACGGGGGCTGGTTGCTGTCGTTCCAGAGGCCCTGGAGGTTGGCGGGCAGGCCACCGGGCCTTGAGGAACTGTGCAGCAGGTATCGGCCGAGGGCGAACATGGTCTGCTCGAGCTCGGGGTCGGACTTGCCGCTGCCGTAGCGGGCGAGCCGCACGTCCGTCGGCAGCGCGACGGTCTCGTCGTCGGTGCGCCCCCAGTCCACCGACACGCGCTCGGCCATGGCGCGGGTCTCGGCGACGTGCGTCTCGCGCAGCGCCTCGTACGACTGCGCGGCGGCGGCGTTGAGGGCCGCCGCGATCGCGGGCTGCGGGTCGGGGCCGCGCCAGTTCGCGGCGGCGTCGAGCTTGTAGTCGGTGCGCGCGTCGAGGAGCAGCGTCACCCGCGTCGCCGATCGCAACCGGAGTCGGGAATCCGCGACGGTGACCGAGCCGTCGGTGTCGGCCACCCGCAGGACGGCGACGTGCTTCAGGTCGTTGCCCATGACCCCGTCGAATCGGACGGTACGCGCCGCAGTGTCGACCGTCGCGGACGCGCCCTGTGCGGAGGTCAGGGCGATGTCGCAGTCGAGCGTTCCCGCGCGCTCGGCCGCGTAGTGCAGCACGATGAGGTCGGCGGCCCGGCTGGCGAACGCCTCCCGCAGGACCCGTTGGCCCGGGGCACCGAACCAGGTGGTGTGGATCCCGGACGTCGGGTCGAGCGCCCGGCCGTACTCGACCACCGGGCGCAGGGCTGCCGTGTCGAACCCGGTGCCGGTGAGGCGGATCTCGGCGACCCGGACCGCCGAGGATCCCGACGCGGACCGCAGTGTCAGGCGGTAGCTGGTGAACGCTCGGGGTGTCCCGACGGTGAACTGTCGGCGCTCACCGCGGCCAAGGGCCGGTTCGGCGTCGCGCTCGTCGAGCGGTGTCCAGGCGTGGCCGTCGTTGGAGCCTTCGAGGGCCCACGAGCCGGGGTCCTCCTGTGGGGTGTCGGTCGCCGCGGTGAGGCTGTAGCCGTCGACTGTCGCAGGCGAGGCCAGGTTGGCCTGCCACACCACCCCGGCCGCCGCGTCGGCCGCTCGCCAGACGGTGGAGCTGTCCCCGTCCATGGACCGGGAGATGTCCTGTCCGTCGCCGGCGCCGTCGGCGTGGCCGGAGGGTGAGCAGAGGTACAGCAGGCGTTGCCCGCCCAAGTCGGCGCCGACGAGCGCGATCTCGGCGACCTGAAAGTGGCTCACCCCGGTGCGGGGGGTGAAGATGAGCCGGTAAAAGCGGTATTCCGTGCTGTTGGAGCAGGTGAACTCCTTGGTCTGGAACCGGCTCTCGAAGGGGGCGGACAGCGCCCGGGTGTCGAGGGTGGTCCAGGTGGATCCGTCCGCCGAGCCCTGGAAGGTCCAGATCTGGGGGTCCCGGTTGGGGACGTCGTTGGCGCTGGTGAGCCGGTACGTCTGGACCGCGGTGGGTGCGGTGAGGGCGGCCTGCCAGATCACCTCCGACGGGGGATGATCGATGCACCATTTGGTGCGGGAATCACCGTCGACCGACCTGTCCACGCCTTCGGTCGCGGTACTGGTGTAGGGGCCGCCGGGGGCGGTGATCTCCGGGCGGGCGCCGAAGGAGAGCACGATGTCACCGAAGGCCCGGTAGGAACCGAAGCCGGTCATGGTCGTGTCGAAGGTGCTGTCGGGGCGGCCGGCGAGGGCGTTGTCGTAGTTGTTCACCCCACCCCAGAGGCTCTGCTCGTTGAACTGGATCCGCTCGTTGTCGGGATGGCCGAAGAACATGGCACCCATCCGGCCGTTGCCGATCGGCAGTGCTTGGGACTGCCAGTCGGTGGCCGGAAGGCGGTACCAGAGGGAGCGGCGGGACAGTGAGGTCCGCGCCAGCGCAGCCGCCAGCGCGCCGGCCGGGGCGGTGGAGGAACTGGGCGCCGCGGAAGCCGACGATTCGGGAAGTTGGGCAACGAGGGGGGTCAGCGCCAGTGCGCCACTGAGTCGCAGGACGTGACGCCGATTGGGACGGTATTGGGCCATGACAACTCCTGGGTTCAAGGATTGGATCTCTTCGCGGGAGCCGGCGATCCGGGGGCGCCGGGTGGGCGATGCTGGCCGAGAGGGCTGAACTGTGAAGCGCGTCGTCTGCTGCGGCGTGCCGGGCTCCGAGGTGGTGCCGTGACGTGGTTGTGCGGAAAGAGGTGCTGGTCAACCCGGCCAGTGTTGCGGCCAGGAGGTGCCGCGGCCTGGGACCGCGGGGTGGGTGCCCGGCAGCACCCACCCCGCTGCCCTAGGGTGCCGGCTCTAGCCGAACGCCCGGGCCTGTCAGTTGGCGACTTCGTCCTTCGTCAAGGCTCGGGCGAAGATCGCCGCCCGGTCCACGGCTCCGGTCAGTCGCTGGCCGCCGCCCTGGTCGGCGGCGAATCGCAGCAGACGGTGGAGCCGGACGTGGGATCCCAGGCGGCGACCGGGGTCTCCGCGTCCGGCGCCCGGCACGACTCGGCGCCGAACGCCAGGCTCTGCCAGGTGGCGACGTCGTCGGCGATCAGGGCTTCGGGGAGGATCGCCACCCGGTCCACGGCCCCGAGCGCCGTGCCCCGGCGGCGGGACGTTCGCGTCCCGAGCGTTGGCTTGCGCCGGCCGTGGCCGCTCGGGCGCCAGCGGGCGAAGGGCGAACCTCTTCTTGTCAAGAGCGGCATGGCAACCCCTTGGTCGTCCATACGTCGGATGTGCTTCGCGGACGTTACCGCCGGCTTTGCCCCTGGGCAAGGCCTCGTGCGCGAGGTGCCCCATGTGCAACCAGGCAACAGATCCGATGTCTGGCCGGAAGGTGTGGAGTGACGCTGCTTGATGCGCTTTCGGCGCTGAACGCGCAGGGCCACGGTCCGGTCACTCTCTACATCGCCCACCCTGGGGTACCGATGAAACGCACGGGGGCGGCGAAGTTCTTCGTCATTCCGTTTGCCGATTCGAGCAGCACTTGGACGTACGCGGCGAAGAGCGCCGCCGGGGATCGGCGCGGCTCGGTCCCTGACACAGTGTGACCGCAGGCTCGGTCCTCGGGCCGGGCCTGCGGTCGCCGCTGTTGGGCGGCCCGTCCGCGGGCCGTTGCAGGGCAGGCCGCCCCGCCACGATGGGTTACGCGCGGCCCGGCCAGGCATCGATCCGGCATCATGCCGTCGCATCGCGACACTCGATCTGGGCCGCGTGACGGAAACGTCCACAGCGGGCACCCGGGTCAGTCGCGCCCGAAACGCTGACCGACCACGCTGTCGCCCGGCCTCGACCTTGACCGCGTTCGGCGACACAACATACGGCTGGCAGCGGCTGGTGGATAGTAGAAACGGGTGAAAAGCTGCGCGTATCGGATATCTGGCCACGACAGCTCGGACGGGAGCGGGATGTACGCAGGGGTGGCGGGCATGGCCTTGGTGGCCGCGCTGATCGTCGCCGGTCTGTACCTGACCCACCGGGGGCTGGCGATTGCCGCCCCGCCGCTGGAGAGCCTGCCGTTCCAGTCCGGATGGCGGCCCGAGGAGCACGCGCTGTCGCGCTACCACGTCCGGTGGTACCTGGCGACGCTCATCTTCCTCGCCTTCGACGTGGAGATGCTCTTCATGTACCCGTGGTCGGTGGTCGTCAGCCGCTTGGGGGCCACGGCGATCGTGGAAATGTTCGTCTTCCTCGGCGGGGTCTTCGTGGCGGTGCTCTGGACTTGGCGGGAAGGTGCACTGCGGTGGGTCTGACCGACGCCCTGGGCCGGGCCGCCGTCCGGCACGCGCATGTGCTGCTGGCGGAGATGCCCGGGTACTGGACGACCCGGGTCGCCGTCGAGCGGCAGGTCCTAGCCCGGGGCTGGCGGATTGCCCGGTCGCCGGGGGACGCCGACATCCTCGCCGTCTGCGGCCCGCCCCGTCCGCACCTGGCGCAACCACTGGCGCAGCTCTGGGCGCAGCTGCCCGGCCCACGAGCCCGCATCGAGGTCGACTCTGCGCCGGCGGTTCTGTTCGCCCTCGACACGGCGGAGACGCACCTGCGTGACACCACAGCGCAGCGGGCCGACGGCCGTGACCGGTCGGCGGACCACGGTGGGGCCGGCCCCGGCGCGCACCGCCAGGAACCGGCACCCGACGGGCAGGGCGCCATGGCCCAGCCCGAGCAGGCCGCCCGTGCCGGCCCTGAGCATGTCGATCACGGTGGCATGGGGCATGGGGCCATGGACCTGACCCCGGCAGGTATCCCGCTCGCCTGCGGCGGTGCGGACCGCGACGGCCTGGAACTGGATCTCCTGCATCTGCGGCTCGGCCCCGTCCTGGCGTACTGGCCGGCCGGCCTCGTCCTGCGCTGCACGGTGCACGGCGACGTGATCGTCGACGCGGAGACCAGCCTGGTCGGCGCCGACGGCTCAGTCGCGGCAGCGGAGGAGCCGGATGGCCGGGACGACCTACGCCGGTTCGCCGCTCGACGGTGCGACAACGCCGCCAGCCTGCTGGGGCTCGCCGGCTGGGAGGATGCCGCCGCCCGTGCTCGCGGCATCCGCGATGCCCTGCTGTTCACCACTGGCCCAGGGCCGGCAGCGGGGGAACTCGAACGGCTCCGCCGCATGGTGGGCCGGTCATGGTTGCTGCGGTGGTCGCTGCGCCGGATCGGTCCGTTGGAGGCGCCCGAACTCACCCGCCTCGGCCTGCCCGCCACCATGACCGGCGACGTACGCGACCGGCTGCTCGCCATGCTCGACCGCGCTGCCGGAAGCATCGCCGGCCACGTCATGGACCAACCGCGCGGCACACCCATCGAAGCGATCCCTGACCTGGTGCGCGGCTGGGACATCGCCACCGCACGGCTTATCGTCGCCAGCCTCGACCTCGACCCGCTCGCGGCCGACCGCGAGGTGAGTCGTGGCTGAACTCGCGGTCACCGTGGTCCCCGCCGGTTGGGCGCCGGCCGCCGCCGGGATTCTCGGGCTGCTGGCGGTCGCCGCCGCCGTTCTCGACGGGTTACTGACCGCCCGGGCAACCGGCGTCGGTGCATCCGGGCTGAGCCGGCCGTTCGGGGAGGTGGCCCGGCTGATGCGGCAGCGGCGGCGGACCACGGTCGCGGCGGACCGCCTGCTGTGGCGGATCGGCGGGGCGGGCCTGCTGGTGATGGCGTTGCTGATCATCACGGTGGTGCCGCTGGGGGAGTGGACCCTGTTCGACCTCGACGTCGGGGTGGTCTGGTTCAACGCGATGGACGTGCTGGCGTGGGCGTTCGTGTGGCTGACCGGCTGGGGCGCCAATTCCGCGTACTCCCTGGTCGGCGGTTACCGCTTCCTCGCCCACGGGCTGGCCTACGAACTGCCGTTGATGTTCGCGCTGGTGGCACCCGCGGTCGGCGCGTCGAGTCTGAACCTCGGGGCGATCGCCGCCGCCCAACAGGGCCTCTGGTTCGTGGTCTGGATGCCGGTGGCCTTCCTCGTCTTCTGCGCGGGGGTCCTGGCGATCGCGGTCTGGGGACCGTTCTCGCCGGCCCTCGGCGCTGACGTGGCCGGCGGCGTGACCGCCGAATTGTCGGGAGTCGACCGGCTGCTGTTCCTGGGCGGCCGGTACGCGCTGCTCGCCGCCGGAGCGGCGTACGCGGTGCCGATGTTCCTCGGCGGCGGGGCCGGCCCGGTGCTGCCCGGCTGGGCCTGGGTGCTGGTCAAGACATCCGCCCTGCTCTGCGTGTTCGTGTGGCTGCGTCGCCGCCTGCCTGCGGCGCGGCCGGACTCGTTCATGGAGGCCGGGTGGCTGGTGCTGCTGCCTGCGGTGCTGCTGCAGGACCTCGTCGTCGCGGTCGTGACTGCGGGAGGGAGCTGACGAGGGTGACCACTCACGTCGTGTTCTGGGCCCTGGCGGTCATCGCCGTGCTCGCCGGCGCCGCCGTGTTCATGGTCGACTCGATGGCCCGGGCCAGCTACTCGCTCGCCGTGTCCTTCGTCGCCGTCGGCCTGCAGGTGCTGCTGATGCAGCAGAACTATGTCGGTGTGGTGACGATCCTGATGATGGTCATGGAGATGGCCGTCATGGCCGTCTACATGGTCATGTTCATGGGCATGAACCCGGCCCTGATGCCGATGAGCATGGTTCACGACAACCGCCACGCCCTGGCGGTGTCGATCGGGGTGTTCGTGCTGCTCGCCACCGGGGTGCTGCTCGTGCCGTGGCCCACCCGGCGCGGCACCCCCGCGCCCGACGTGACCGCGGCGTTGGGGGAGGAGCTGATGGGCCCGAAGATGCTGGTCATGTCCGCCGTGGGCGGGGTCATGGCGGCCACCATCGTCGCCGGCGTCGTCCTGGCCGCCCACCGCAGCCGCTACGACCGGTTCGGCGACGACCTGCGCCGCCGGCCGGCCGACGACCCGCAGCCGGGAGGTGTCGGCCGATGACCCTGCAGGCCGTGCTGCTCGCGGCGGCGGCGCTGTTCAGCGTCGGCCTCTACGGCGCGCTGTCCCAGCAGGTGGTGGTCATGGTGATGATGGGGCTGGAGCTGATGCTCAACGGCCTCATCCTGGGCGCCGCCGCCTTCTGGTGGTTCCTCGCCCCGGACCCGTCCGGGCAGGTGCTGCTGCTGGTCATCATCGTCGCGATGACCGTGGAGATGGCGATGGGCTTCGCCGTGGCCACCCACCTGCATCGGGTGCGTCGCGCCGACATGACCGACTTGGCCGCGGACCTGTCCCGGTGAGCCAGCTCGCGCAGGCCGCCCTGTGGTCACTGGTGGCCCTTCCGGCAGCTGTGGGCGTCAGGCTGGCGACGGCCCGGCGGGCGGAGCGGGTCGCCGTACCGATCTCGCTCGCCGTCGGCGCGGTCTCGGCGGTCGCGTCGATCGTGGTCGCGGTGGCCCGGCCCAGCGTGTCGGTGCCGTTCGTCGCCGGTGCCGAGTTCGCACTCACCGTGGACGGGCTCGCCGCGCTGCTCGCGCCCATGCTCGCTGTGGTGACCCTGCTGGTGCTGGCCGCCGCGCCGGGGGAGATCCGGCGCTCCCGGGCCCGCTTCCACGGGCTGATGCTGCTGTTCGCCGCCTCCGCCGCGCTCACCGTCACCGCGGCGACCCTGCCCACCCTGCTGTTCGCGTGGGAGATCATGGGCGCCGCGTCGTACGCGCTGATCGGATTCTGGTGGCGTGACCGGGACCGGGTGGCGGCCGGCCTGACCGCGTTCGTCACCACCCGGACGGCCGACCTGGGCCTGTACGTCGCGGCGGGAGCCGCGCTGGCCGGTGGCGCGGGCCTGGCGCTGGCCGACCTGCCGCACAGCAGCCCGGGATGGCGGCACGTCATCGCCGCCGGGATCCTCGTCGCCGCGCTCGGCAAGGCCGCGCAACTGCCGTTCTCGTTCTGGCTGTCCCGGGCGATGGCCGGCCCGAGCCCGGTCAGCGCGCTGCTGCACTCCGCGGCGATGGTGGCCCTGGGCGGCTACCTGCTGCTGCGGGTGCAGCCCCTGCTCGCCGCGACCGGCTGGGCCGCTCCGCTGGCCGTGTGGGCGGGTGCCCTGACAGCGCTGCTGCTCGGCGCGGTGGCGGTCGCCCAGCGCGACATCAAGCAACTCCTCGCGGCCTCCACCTCCGCCCAGCTCGGGTTCGTGGTGATGGCCGCCGGCGCCGGCGCGGTGGCCGGCGGCGTCGCCCAGCTGATCGCGCACGCCGCCACCAAGGCCCTGCTGTTCCTGGCGGCCGGCGGGTGGCTGGCCGCGCTCGGCACCACGCGGCTCGCCGGGCTGCGCGGGGTCGCCGTCCGGTGGCGCCTGGCCGGCTGGTCCGCCATCGCCGGGGCGCTGGCGCTCGCCGGGATCGCGCCGCTGTCGCTGTGGGCGACCAAAGACGCGGTCCTGACCAAGGTCATCGAACAGTCACCGTGGCCGTACGCGGTCGGTCTGGCCGCGTCGGCGTTGTCGGCCGCCTACGCGGGCAAGCTGCTCGTCGTCATCTGGCGGCGGGCGCCGCTCGAACTGAGCGACGACGCCGCCGCGCCCGCCGGCCGGCGGGGCGACGCCGACAGCCACCGCGAGCACGACGTCAGCGGACTCCAGCAGCTACCGCTGGTGGTCCTCGCGGTGTGTGCCGCCGCCGCGGGTCTGCTGGTCCTGCCGCCGGTCGGCGCCGTGGTCGCCCGAGCCGTCGGGCAGCCCGGCGAGTTCCACGTTTCGCCGCTCGAACTCGCGGTGTCGGCGATGATCGCCCTGGCCGTCGTCCTGCTGGTCGCCCGCCGCCCGGCGCCGGAGCCGCGGTGGGCGCTGCGCTGGCTCGGGCTGGAGAGAGCCGCGTGGGTGCTGGTCGTCGGTCCGACCCTGCGCTGTGCCGAGGCCCTGGCCCGCTTCGACGACCGGGTGCTCGACCGCGGCGTCGAGCTCGTCTCGGCCGGGTCGCTGCGTCTGGCCCGGCGGGTCGGCCTGGCCGACGACCGGTGGCTCGACGGCGCCGTGGAACGGCTCGCCGCCGGCACCCGCCGACTGGGGCAGCTCGCCCGCCGGCCGCAGACCGGCCAACTGCACCACTACTACCTGCAGGCCGTGATCGTGCTTCTCGTCGCCGTCGTCGTCCTCGTCGTGTGGGGATGACCCGTGCTCAGTCTGATCGTCTTCCTGCCACTGGCCGCCGCCGTGGTGCTGGCCGCCGTGCCGAGGCTCGGTGCCGCCGCGGCGCGCTGGGCGTGGGTCGCCGTGGCGGCCGTCGACCTCGCGCTGATCGCCGTGCTGTGGCTGCGGTACGACACGCCGCCTCCGGGGCAGTTGGCCTTCGCCGAGCGGACGGCCTGGATTCCCGGCGTGAACAGCAGCTACCACGTCGGGCTGGACGGCTTCTCGCTGCCCCTGGTGGCGATGACCGCAGTGATCTACCTGGCCTGCGCCGTGTACGGGCTGCGCGAACAGCACCGCCCCCGTGGCCAGGCGGCGCTGTTCCTGTTCCTGCAGAGCGTCAGCCTCGGCCTCTTCGCCGCCGCGGACCTGATCCTGTTCTTCGTCTTCTTCGACCTGTCCCTCGTCGCCATGTACTTCGTCATCGCCGGCTGGGGCCACGGCAACCGCACACACTCGGCGCTGAAGTTCTTCCTCTACACCTTCCTCGGCTCGCTGGCGCTGCTGGTCGGCTTCATCGGCCTCTACGTCGCCGCCGATCCGCACACCTTCGACATGCCGCTACTCGCCGCCGCGCCACCGCTGCAGGGCCGGCCGCTGGCCGGTGGACTGGTGCTCGCGGCGATCCTGCTCGGCCTGGTGGTGAAGACGCCGACCGTGCCGTTTCACACCTGGCTGCCGCCCGCGCACACGGACGCTCCCGCCGTCGGCTCGGCGGTCCTCGCGGGAGTGCTGCTGAAAATGGGCACCTACGGCTTCGTCCGCATCGCGATGCCGATGCTGCCGCAGGCCTGGCGGGCCTGGGCCGGCGTGGTGATCGTCGTCGGCGTCGTGTCGGTGATCTACGGGGCGCTGGTGGCGCTGGCCCAGTCCAACGTCAAGCGCATGATCGCCTACACGTCGGTCAACCACATGGGCTACATCATCCTCGCCGTCGGCGTCGCAGGCCTGGTCGCCGCCGACACCGCACAGGCGCGCAGCGTGGCGGTTGCCGGCGCGGTCACCCAGATGGTCAGCCACGGCCTGATCACCGGCGCGCTGTTCCTGCTCGCCGGCGTGCTCAACGACCGCGCCCGTACGTACACCATGCACGACTTCGGCGGGCTAGCCGCGCCCGCACCGGCCCTCGCGGCGCTGTTCGCCGTGGGCGCCTTCGCCTCCCTCGGCCTGCCCGCCTTCTCCGGTTTCATCGCCGAGTTCCAGATCTTCACGGGCAGCATCGCCGCCGCACCCGTCACCGCCGTCGCAGTGCTCGGCATCCTGGTCACGGCAGCGCTGTTCCTGCGCGCGCTGCAACGGATCTTCACCGGCAACACCGCCGGCGCGTCGATCGGGTTCACCGACCTGCGGGCCGGCGAACTGTGGTCGGTCGGACCGCTGCTGCTGCTCTCCCTGCTGATCGGGGTCGTCCCGCGCCCGCTGCTCGACGTCATCGAGCCCGCCGCACACGCCGTCGTCAGCCTGCTCGGGCGGTGACCCGTGGAGACGCGGATACGCCCACTGCTGCTGCTTCCCGAGATGCTGCTCGCCGCCGGAGCGCTCACCGCCCTGATCAGCGGCTCCTTCGTCCCCCGCCACCGGCAGTGGCTCATCCGGATCTTCACCGCCGTGGTGCTCGTCGCCACGATCGTCGCGGCTGCCCTCCAACTGCCCGCACCGGCGGCGAGCGCCTTCGACCACTCCTTCGCCGTCGACACCGCGACCGGGATCGCCCGCATCCTCGCGGCGTCCGGCACCCTGCTCATCCTGGCCGTCGCCGCCGACGAGATCGCCGGCAGCGCGCGGGAGAGCGAGACGTACGCCCTGTTGCTCTTCTCCACCACCGGCACCGTCCTGCTTGCCGGGGCGAACGACCTGCTGGTCCTCGCCGTCGGGTTCCTGCTCACCAGCATCCCGCTCTACGCGCTGATCGGTCTCGCGCGCACCGCCGCAGGCGCCGAGGCGGCCATGAAGACGTACCTGATGGGGGCCTTGTTCGGCATCCTTCTACTGCTCGGGGTGACCGTCCTGTCCGGGCTCACCGGCACCACCGGCTACGCCGAACTCACCGACCGGGTCACCGGTGCGCCGCGCGCGGCGGTGACCGTCGCGGCGGTTGCCGTGATCTTCGGACTGATGTTCAAGGCCGGCGGGGTGCCCGCCCACTTCTGGCTGCCCGACGCGGCCGAGGCAGCCAGTGCGACGGCGGCGACCTTCCTCACCACCGTTCCCAAGATCGGCGTGTTGGTGGCGATCTACCGGCTCGCCATCGTGCTTCCCGCATCGTCGTCCTGGCCGGTGCTGGTGGCGGCGCTCGCCGTGGCGGGCATGACGTTGGGCAATCTCGCGGCATACTGGCAGCCCGACCCGCGGCGGCTGCTCGGCTGGTCGACTGTCAGCCAGGTCGGTTTTCTGCTCGTACCGGTGGCGGCGGCCGGCCGCAGCGGCCTCGCCCTGCCCTCGCTGCTGGTTTACCTCACCGGCTACACGGTGACCAACATCGCGGCGTTCGCCGTCAGTGCCGCCCTGCCTCGGCGTCGTGAACTCGCCGACTGGCGGGGTCTGGCCGCCGCGCGACCGTGGCTCGCCGCGGCCCTGCTGGTGGCGTTGCTCGGCCTGGTCGGCATCCCGCCGACCGCCGTGTTCGTCGGCAAGCTCACCACCGCGACGGCCGCATGGGACGGCGGCTACGCCTGGCTGGCTGTCGCCGTGTTCGTCAACACGGTGATCAGCCTGTTCTACTACCTACGTTGGATCGCCCCGACCTACCGCAACGGGAAGTCGTCTCCGGAGGGCGGGAAGCCGGCACTGCGGAACGATGGACCGGTACGGCCATGGTCGACCCGGCTCGCCGTGGCCGCCGCCGCGCTCAGCCTGGTGGTGGGGGTCGCCTCAGGTCTGCTGTGGGGCGTCGTGGCCCGACCGTAGCCGCCGCGACACGCGTAGGAGTTGCTGATCCAAGATTCCGCCACTCGTTGGACGATCCATGTGCGGGGCATATCGTAACGTCGATGCATTCACCCCGCTCCGGTGTGGCTACTGAACGTGATCGCCGGGCGGGCGTCACGGATCAGCGTGGCGGGTCGCTGCGGCGGCTGTGGATCGGCGCTTCGTGCTGTCCTGTCCAACCCTCGAAGGGAGCAGCGGTGCCCCCGCATCTGTCCCGTGGCCGACGCAACGCCGCGTTGTTGTTGTCCACGGTCCTTGTCGCGTCTCTGACCTCATTGTCGACGAAACCCGCGTGGGCTGATCCGGAGAAGGCTCCGGCGAACCCAATTTTCCTGACCGGCCCGAACGAGGGCGCGCCGAATGACATCGCGATGCGCTATCTGCGGGCGCATCCGGCCGACTACGGTGTAGGTGCCGCGGATCTGTCTGACCTGGCGGTGGCCTCTAGCTACACGAGCCGCCACAGCGGGGTGACGCACGTCAACCTGGCGCAGCGGCATCAGGACCTGGAGGTCTTCGGCGCCACCGCGACGGTGAGCATCGCTCGTGACGGCAGTGTCGTCTTCGTCGGTGACTCGCTGGTGTCCGGCCTGTCCGGCAAGGCTTCCGGTGACGCGTCGCTGGATGCGGTCGAGGCGGTGGAGGCGGCGGCTGAGGGCCTCGATCTGGCGGATCCGAAGAGTCCGAAGGTGATGAGCCGCAGCGGCGGCGCGGCTCAGCGTACGGTCGTGTCGGGTGCCGGGATCTCGGATCAGCCGATTCCGGCGAAGCTTGGTTGGCAGCCGACCGAGGACGGGCTGCGGCTGGCCTGGCAGTTGGTGATCGACGACTCTTCCGACGCCCACCTGTGGAACGCCGCCGTCGACGCGGAGACCGGCAAGCTGCTCAACACCGACGACTGGACCGACCACGACAGCCCGGAGAATCTGGCCAGCACGCTGGGCCGCCGGGAGCCGCAGGCCGCGACCGTCGCCACCACGAGCATCCCCACCGCACAGATCAGCCCGCCGAACCCGGCCAATGACGGGGCGAGCTACAACGTCTTCGAGTTCCCGAAGGGTGACCCGAACGACGGCCCGCGAACCCTGGTGACCAACCCGGCGGACGGGACCGCCTCCCCGTACGGCTGGCACGACACCGACGGCAAGCCGGGCGCCGAGTACACCATCACCCGGGGCAACAACGCGTACGCCTACACCGACCAGGACGCCAACAACCAGGTCGACCCGGACAGCGCGCCGGACGGCGGCGCCAGCCTCACCTTCAACTTCCCGGCCGACATGAACGAGCATCCGCAGACCTACACCCAGGCCGCGGTGACGAACCAGTTCTACTGGTGCAACATGGTCCACGACATCGCCTACCGGTACGGCTTCGACGAGGCGTCCGGCAACTTCCAGGTCAACAACTATGGCCGGGGCGGCATCGGCGGTGACGACGTGCAGTGCGAGGCGCACGACGGCTCCGGCGAGAACAACGCCAACTTCTCCACGCCGGCGATGGACGGTGGCCGCCCCCGGATGCAGATGTTCCTCTGGCCCGGAAACCAGTTCGGCCTGCCGAACGCCGTGACGATCGACGGCGGCTCCGCCGCCGGCACGTACCAGGCGGAGTACGCGCGGTTCACCCTCGCGCCCACCAGCGCCGGCTTCTCCGGCGAGGTGGTGCTGGTCGACGACGGCGTCGGGGCGACCGGCGACGGCTGCACCGCCCACAGCCTGCCCAGCGGCGCGATCGCCGTCGTCGACCGGACCAGCAGCTGCAACTACTACACCCAGGTGGTCAACGCCGAGAAGGCCGGCGCCGCCGCCGTGGTGGTCGTCAACAACGTCGCGGGCAACCCGGCGGTGATGAGCGGCTCCATGAACCCGGCGGTCGGGATCCCCGCGGTCATGGTGAGCCAGGCCGACGGAAAGACCATCAAGGCCGGCCTGCCGGCCTCGGGCAAGGTCCACCGCAACCTGGCCCGGCCGGCGATGCGGGACGCCTCGTTCCGCTCCGAAACGATCTTCCACGAGTACGGCCACGGCGTCTCCAACCGGCTGACCGGCGGCCCGACCGTCAACTGCCTGACCGGTGACGAGCAGATGGGTGAGGGCTGGAGCGACTTCCTCGCCATCACCGCTCTGCTCAACCCCGCGATCGACGATCCGGAGAAGGCCCGCGGCTACGGGCAGTACGCGCTGTTCCAGAACAGCCGGGTGGGTGACGGGATCCGGCCGCGGCCGTACTCGCGGAACATGGACATCCAGCCGTTCACCTACGACAGCATCAAGACCGGCGGTTGGCTGAACGGCACGTCGTTGGCCGCCCCGCATGGCATCGGCCACGGTTGGGCGTCCGTGCTCTATGACATGACCTGGAACCTCGTCGATCGACACGGGTTCAATCCGAACATCTACGAGGCGTGGAACA
>NZ_JBLROA010000100.1:0-15047 GCF_047921505.1 Micromonospora sp. SL1-18
TAGCGGTCGCAGGACGTTCCGGTCCAGGACTATGCGTGGCGCGATCCGCCCGGCGTCCGCTGGAGTCGACCGTCATCTGCGCCTCCGCGCCCGGTCCCCGCTCGCGTTACATCGTGATTCGCACACCCGCGGTGGCGTGCGACCTCGACTGTCGCACGCCACCGTCGATCGTTTGACCTAGCGGGCTGCCAACCGCCAGGCGCGGGTGATCTCTTGTTCGATGCGGTTGTTGTTGGTGTCCCAGGCCTCCACTCGCACCGAGGCGTACCCGGTCGGGGTGTCGCCGGCGGCCGTCGAGTCGAGGATCGCCTGGAAGTTACCGGCCCCCGGCGTGACCTTTGTCGGTCGTTCCTGCCAGGTAACCCCGTCGTCGTACGAGATCGACACCTTGGCCCCGGCGATCGCGCCTCCGATGTACCCGGCCTGGTGCCGTACGTGCAGGTCCAGGGTGGCCGGACCGTGGCGATCCCTCGGCAGTACGGCGGTGTTCGTTCGGTCGAGCTGCGTGTCGTAGTCCACCGTCAGCATCGGCACCAACGCGGTCGCACTCGGGCGTGCGGTCCGCACCGTCCAGTTCGTCACGGTCTTGGTGGAGGTCTGCCACCACGCCTGGTTGCGGGTGGTGGTCAGCTCCAACCGCGCCGTCGACTCGCCTGGCGGCAGGCCGGTCAGCTTCACCATCGGGCGGGACGCCTGACCGACGTAGTTCCCGTCAAGGTAGAACTTGATCGGTGAGGTATCGGTGCTGCCGCCGCTCCCGTAGTGTTCCGCCCTGCTGCTGTCCGACCACTCCGGAAGCTGGAGTGTGATGACGTCCCCAGCCCGGGTCACCGGGTAGCCCGGGTTACGCGGACCCGCCGGATCGAGCACGGTGGGGTGGTTCGGGCCACGGAACCACTCGTGCTTAACTTGTTCGACGCCCGGGTAGGTCACGTCGCGCTCCTGCAGAGGCCCCCCGGAGGGGTACTGAGCATTGACGGCCTGCCGGTACAACGAGTCCGTCCCGGCGGTCACGTACTCGGTGCGCTGCCGCGCGGCTTTGACGGTCGACAACTGCGACGCCGCGAACAGCAGGTAAGGCCGCCACAGCGCCCGGTACTCACCCAGCGCCCCGCCCGGTTCGCCATGGAACGCGTTGTTCACGGTGACGAGGTCATCGGTGTGCACAGTCTCCTCGACGCCGTCCGGAAGCGCACCGGACCGGATCAGGGCCAGGTCGTACAGGTACGGCGACCAGGACGTGCCCGACACCCGCACCGAAACCTTTCCGCTCGCCAGCTCGTCACGGAGCTGCTGCCCCGCCTCGCCATTGATCGCCATCGACGGAATCTGCGCATTGGCGCCCACCGAACCGAAGAAGTATCCGCTGGTGTCGTGCATGATCACCAGGGCCTTCGCTCCGTGCGCACGCGCGGTCGCCTCGATCGTCGAGTACGCCGTGTCCGACCGCCGTACCAGCACCGCCTTGCCCGTGGTGTCCAGGCCGGTGTAGTCGGCCTCAGCGCCTTGGCCGACGTACGCCAGGTCGAGGTCCATCGACGTGTCGATCTCCGGTGTGCCGGACAGCGGCTGGATGTACACGTCCTCGGCCCGTGGCGACACCATCTTCAGCTCCAGCGGTGCCGCCGCGAGCCGGACCTGCTGGACGAACTCCAGATTCTTCAGCTCGGCCGGGCCGGACTTCAGCACGTACGTCGGTATCCACTTCCCGATCCACTGCGGCGCGAAGTTCTCGGTCGAGCTCGGGCCGCCGTACCCGACCACTGTCTTCGCCATCTGATCCACCGGCGACGCCTCGGGATGCTCCGGGGTGTCGACCGAGATCGCCTTGGCCTGCCGCGCGTCGAAGGTCAGCGCGGTGTCCGCGGTGAGGCGCACCGTCGGGGCCCCGATCATCGTCTTGTTCAGCATGTACCGGTTGGCGCCGTCCATCGTCTGGATCGCGCCGACGATGTAGTAGGTACCTGGCGTGAACCGCCCGCTTGCAACGCCGTTCTCGAAGCGCAGCTCCTTCCAGGGCTGTTTCGGGTCGTTGGCGTTGAGGACGTAGACGGCGCTGGCGCGGGTCGCCGGGCGGCCGTCCCGCATGATGCCGGTGAGTGTCAGGTCGGCCATCGGTGGTTCCACGGTGAACCCGACCGGCACGCGGACATTGGCGGCTCCGCCCTGCGCCTTCAAGTAGCCGCCGTAGACGCCCTTCGGCAGATTCCGGACGTCCAGGCTCACGGTGGCCGTAGCGGTGCCGCCAGCGGCGATCGTCAGGGTGGCCGGGCTGACCGACAGTGCATCACTCGGTGCCGCGGTGCCGTCCTTGTGCCTGACGTCCAGCGCCAGGTCGAGAGTGACGGCCGCGTCGCTATGGTTGGTGAAGGTCACCGGTTTGGCAGTGACCGGAGTGTTGTCCTGGGGGTAGGCGAAGAAGCCCACGTTCAACGGTTCCGGCGTCGCCAGGACGGGCGCGTTGATCGCTGCCGGTACGTCGATCAGGCCGCCGCCTTGCTCGTAGACGCTCGCGTCCGCGCTGGGGCGTCCGGTGGCGATCAGCTCGGCCTTGACCTGCTTCGCGGTCAGCTCTGGGTTGTGCTGCATCGCGATGGCGACGGCTCCCGAGACGTGCGGGGTCGCCATCGAGGTGCCGTTCGCGGAGGTGTACAGGGTATTCACGGGTGTCCCCATGGACGTCCCAGCGGCGCGTGCCGCCACGATTCCGACGCCGGGTGCGGTGACATCCGGTTTGATGGCGGAGTCGCCCAACCGCGGGCCGCGGCCGGAGAAGTAGGCCAGCTTGCCTTGCTTGTCGACGGCACCGACGGTGAGCGCCGCGTCGGCGGAACCCGGCGACGCGATGCTGCCTGCGCCCTGCTGCCCGTTGTTGCCGACGGCAACCACGAACAGCGTGTGGGGATGGCTCGCGCTCAGCTGGTTGATCGCCATCGCCTCCGGGGAGGCGCCGCTGTCACCGACGTTGCTGCCGATGCTCATGCTGACCACGTCGGCCAGCGGCGCGGCCCATTCCATCGCCGCGATCGTCGCCGAGGTCGGGCAACTGCCCGACGCTGTGCAGATCTTGCCGATCAGCAGATCGGCTCCCGGAGCCACACCCTTGTACTTGCCGTTGGATCCGGCACCGGTGCCGGCAATGGTGCTGGCCACGTGGGTGCCGTGACCGTGCTGGTCGGTGATGCTGGCCTCGCCGGTGAAGATCCGGGTGCCGACGATCTGCCCGGCCAGGTCCGGATGGTTGAGATCGACGCCGGTATCCAGCACCGCCACGGTCTCGCCGGTGCCGTCGAAGCCCTGCGACCACGCCGCGGGGGCGCCGATCATCGGCACACTCTGGTCGAGGCTGACTTCGGCGATCTCGTCCAGCCAGACCTTCCCGGCGCTGGCCAGCGTCCTCGCGGTACCGCCGGCGGCGGGCGCGATCGTCGACCACCAGCCGCCGTCGGGCTTCACTGTGGCGGCGTACCCGTTGACGCTCGACAGGCGGGTGGTCACCGCCAGGCCCTTGGTGCTCGCCGCGGCGGCGCGCGTCGCTGCGCCGGCCACAATCACCGAGACGGCGTCGGTGTAGCCGTATTTGGCCAGCTTGGTGACGTTGAACAGCTCCCGGTCCAACCGATCCGGAATCAGTATCGCCGCGTCGGACGGGATGACGTAGAGGTCGTCGCCCTTGTCGAGCACCTCGAACTGGGGCTCCTGCCCGGAGGGGCGCGGGGCCGGCTCGACGACGGCGACCGTTCGTCCATCCTCGGCTGGTTCCAGCAGCACCTGGTCACCGGTGATGAGGGTGACCGAATCCGGACTCACACCCAGGTCGGGCAGCTCGGACACCACCACGCCGGCGGGTGCGGCTCGGGGCCCGTCGGCACCGGCGCCGGGGGACGCGGCGCCCGTGAGCAGAGTCACTACCAGCGCGGGTGCCGCCAGCAGCGAAAGTGGTCGGCCGAGGCGGGATTGTGCGTTCGGAGGCGTAGGTCGTCGGGTCATCGACAGCTCCTTGTCTTCCGGCAAGCCGATCACAGTGGTTCGTAGCGCTTCCCGCTGTTGTCGCCAGGCTCGTTAGTGGCGCTCCGCCGAGTCGAGTGCTCGTCGTCGCGGTCGGGCGGCTGAGTGCCGGCTGGGTTCGTCGGATCGGCCGGTACGCCGATTGCTGCACCCTCGGCATCGCGCGTTTCAGCCGGGTCGTCTGCCATATGGGTCAGCATGGCGACCGCGGCGGCCGCTAGCGATTGTGCAGACTACGGAGAATTCATCCGCGACCGGTGGAATCCTTGCCGTCTGCTGCGATGAAGCCGGCCTCGACCGCGGCAATGGCGAGCGCGGTGCGCGACTTCACGCCGAGCTTGCGCATCGCGGACTTGACATGGGCTTCCACGGTGCGCGGCGACAGGAACAGCGCCTCGGCGGCCTGCCGGTTCGTCATGCCGCGAGCGACCAGACCCACCACGTCCAGCTCGCGCGGGGACAGCCGGTCGCCGTATCCGCGGCGCCCGCCGCGCCACGCGCGAGCAACCTCTCCGCCGTGGTCCCGCACCACGTGGGCCACCCGATCCGCGTCCCACCGGGCGCCCAGGTCGTGCAGCCGCTGCTGGGTGTCCACGAGCAGCTCCAGCGCGCCGGCCCTCTCGCCGGCGGCCAGCAGCGCCCGGCCCTGCCGCTCCCTGCTGAGCAGTTCGTCATAGGGTCGCGGCAGCGCCGCCCACCGCCGCGCCGCGTCCGCGAACAGGCCGGCGGCCCGGCGTGGGTCGCCCGCGGCCAGGGCCACGATGGCCTGACACGTCACGAGCGCGGCCGCCGGTGCCGGAAGGTTTCGACCGGCGACCTCATGCGCAAATGCGGCGACAAAGTCATCGACGTCGTCTCCCTTGGCCGTGCCGAGCAGCGCGTCCACGTGGACCGGCGCGATGTCGGTGATCCACAGCCACACACCCTTGCGGGCGATCAGGTGCACCACTGGGCTGGTGTTCGACAGCGCCTGGGCCGAGTCGCCGTCGGCCAGGTGCAACCGGGCCAGCGCCGCCGGCACAGCCACCGCTTCCGGCTCCATGACACCGAGCCGAGTCTGCTCCAGAGCGACCTCGTGCAACTCACGCTGGGCCGCGGAACGTCCGCCGGCGGCCAGCTTCAGCAGGCCGCGAACCTGCCGCGCATGGAGCTTGCTTTCTGCGTCGGTGTCCTCGCGCCCGGCCAGCTCCGCCACGCTGGCGTCAAGTCCGGACCAGTTCCCCACGTACCAGTCGAGGCGAGCCTGCACAGCCAGGGCAAGGTGGGTGAGTCGCGACGAGTCGGTGGCCTCGATGTGTCGGCGACACACGGCCAACTGCTCGCGCGCGCCGTCGAACCGGCCCCAGGCCAGCATCGCCCAGACCGCGTTGACCCGGGTGTTCGCGAGGTCACGTTCGCCCGCCTGGGTCGGCGCCGAGCGGGGAAGGTCGCCGAGCGCCTCCCAGCCCGCCTCCTCGCCGAGCAGCAGCAGCGCGGTCATACGCATGTCCAGGAACGCCCGCCGGTCCTTCGTCGCGACCTGATCGAGTAGCTCGCCGGCGCGGTCCAACCAGTGTCGGTGCCGGCTCACCGGCCAGTCGGGGATCAGCGGGGGCACCATGTTGGCCATCGCCCGGATCGCCAGATCCGGGCGATGGCCGAGATCGGGAACGGCCGACTCCCACTGCTCGAACGAGGCGGACCGCTCGCCGATGGCCCACAACATGCGGCCCAACAGTAACCGCAGCTCGCCTCGGTCAGCCTGGGCGATCTCGCCGGAGTCCAGCACCCGGCGAAGGACATCGACCACGTGCTCGGCGAGATCGCCGAGTGCGGCCGCTCCGAAAAAGGCTGCCTGACCCAGCTGGCGGGCCAGCCGGACTCGTCGACTGATCGGGTGCTCGGCGGCGTTCATCACCTGCAGCAGGGTCTCGACAGCGGTTCGGTCGTCGCCGGACTCCAGGGCCAGCTCGGCGCTCGCCTCGGCGTACCCACACCACTGATCGTCGTCCCCGGCCTCGCGGAAGTGGTGGGCGAGCCGCGCCATCGGCGGGTGGTCTTTTCGTCGCAGCGCCCGCGCGGCCCGCTCGTGCATCCGGCGTCGCTCCGAGACCGGCATCGCGCCGCTGATCGCCTGCGCGTCCAGCACGTGCCGGAAGGTGAATCGGCCAGCCGAACGCTCGCACAGCAGGCCGGAGGCCAACGCCCGGGCCACACCGCTGCGGGCGGCGGATTCGTCGAGGTCGGCGACCGTGGCCAGGAGCGGCTCGTCGGCCGGGTCCATCAGGATGCTGGCCGCCTCGAGCAGTCGCTGGGTGTCCCGGTCGAGTCGGTGGACCCGCTCCAGGACCGATTCGCGCACGGATGCCGGCACGTCGAGCTCGGTGAGGACTCGGCGAGTCCAGTGGTCGTCTTCCCGGGTGATGTCGTCACGGTCTTCCAGCAGCAGTAGGTACTCCTCGACGACGAGGGGGATGCCGTCGGTCGCGCCGTACAAGAACCCGGCGAACTGCTCGGAGACCTGGTCGGTGGCGTACATCGAGGCCACCAGCTGCCGGATCTGCTCGATGTCCAGCGGCTGCAGTGCGATGCGGAGGCGGGACATGCCGGCCGGCGTGCGCGCGGTCAGCCGGGGCAGCAGCGACCCCGCCGGTACGTCCCACGGACGGAAGGACACCACAATCGACAGGTCACGCTCGCCGGCGGGCTCGTCCGCGCACAGCGTCAGCAGCCACTCCAGCGTGGCGGTGTCGGCCCAGTGGACGTCCTCGAGGACGAGGATCGTCACCCTGAGACGGTCGACGAGCTCGGACAGCGCTCGAAACAGCACGTGGCGGACCGCACTCGAGTCGTCCAGCGGTTCCAGCGCGGGCGGGAGATCTTGCGACCATTCCGGGAAGAGCGGCCGCAGAGCGCCGCCCAGCGCACTCAGGCCATGGGTGTCCGCGTTCGGTGCCAGGCGCCGGATACCGGCAACCACGGCACCCAGCGGGGCCGGCTCGGGCACCGGTGGACAGGTCGCGATCAGCACCCGGTCGGGTGGCGAGGCGCGATTGGCGAGCATCGCCAGGGCCTCGCGCAGTAGGCGGGTCTTGCCTATTCCGGCCTCGCCCTCCACCGTCACCAGCGCCGAGCCGCGCGTCAGGGCACTCGTTACCCTGCTGATTGCGTCGTCGCGGCCGACCAGCGGGGGTGTCTTCGCTGGCCGACCCACCGAAGCCCGCTGGCGTCGTTCGGCTCGAGCCGTCACCGCCACCTCCGCACCAGACCGTCAAGCGCGACTCACGCACAGTTGACAATTAGCGGTCAACACCCCGGCTCCCTCAGAGCACGGATCGGTGGTGGCCGCCTGGTCGCAGGCTGCCCGATGGCATCGATGCGGTCAAGCCCAGATCGGCTGGCCGCGGAAGCGGTAGCGTTCGACCCGCATCTTGGCGGGTTGTATAGGACGATGGCTGCCACGCCAGTGGCAGCCATCGTCTAACACCAATCACCTAGAGGTCGGCGCACTGTCCGGTCGCTCGGCCGGACATGTCGTTCGACATACCCTGGTTGACGGGGGGTGGCGTGTTGCCGGTACATGACACATGGCCGACGATCCGGTTGCCGGCCACCACGAGCGCGAACCCGTCGTCGGCGGTGTTGTCGTCCAGGCGGATGTTGCCGCTGACCTGGTTACCGATGAGCTCCAGCCCGGCGGCGCCCGTGATCGTGATCGGCCCGGCGATTCGGCTGTCGCGCAGCGCGACGACCGCCGCGTCGACGGCTGACACCTTGCCGCTCACCGCCGCATCGGTGGCAACCAGCCCGGCGCCCGCCCGTACGTCCACCGGGCCGGTCACCCGGGCCCCTTCCGCCAGACACGTCACCCCCTCGGTCACGGTCAGCGCGCCGGGGTGCGTTCGGGTGATCGTTTTGTCGCATCCGACCACCCTCAGCGGAGCGGTGACGTGCCCCACCCGGATCTGGTACTTACCGGGCTCGTCCAGCTTCACCGTCCATTCGACCCGGCTGGTGCCACCCGGCTCGAGAGGGACCGCTTTCGTTTCCTGGACCCTCCCGTCCACCAGGAGCGCGGCGTCATAGACCCCGCCAGCGGCCCCCACGTTGGTCACGTTGACACTGACCTCCGCCTGGCCATCGCTCATCACCAGATTCGACTGAGACTGCAGGCCCCAAGGCACGAACACCGGAAGTTCCGGGGTGGCTGCGGCGTTGTACGCGAGGGTCGCGTAGTCGCGGCTCGTCCCGATGCCGAAGCTGTGGCCGGTCACGAAGACGCGGGCGGAGTCCGGACTCACGCGCAGGGCGTTTACGCCGTCGAAGCTGTTGCCGGGACCGTTGTACCGGGCACTCCACAGCTGCGCGCCAGTAGCGGCGTCGTACCCGACCGTCGCATAGTCGGCGTTCGTACCCACGCCCAGGCTGTGGCCGGACACGAAAACGGCGGAGCCGTTGGGGCTCACCTGCACGTCTTGGGCGATGTCGTCGCCCTTGGCGGGCCCGTCGAAGCGGGCTACCCACAGCTCGTTCCCCGTCTGCGCGTCGTAGGCGATTGTCACGTAGTCGTCCTTGCTGCCGATACCGGCGCTCCGTCCAGTCACGTAGACGGCAGACCCGTCAGGGCTCACGTCCAACGCGAACCCCATGTCGATGCCGCGAGCGGGGCCGTCGTATCGTGCGACCCACAGCTCGTCCCCGGTCGCCCGGTCATAGGCGATTGTCGCGGCGTCATCGCGGTTCTTTCCGGCGCTGTAGCCGGTCACGAAGACCTTCGACGAGTCCGGGCTCACCTGCAGGTCCTGGGCGAGGTCCGAGCCACCGGTGACCGGTCCGCTGTACCGGGCGACCCAGAGCTCCTCGCCCGTGGTGGCGCGGTATGCGATGGTCGCGTAGTCGGAGTCGTTGGCCACTCCGCTGGCCGGCCTGCTGTAGCCGGTGATGTGGACGGTGGCACCGTCCGGGGCGAACTTCACCGATAGCGCGGTGTCGGTGAGGTTCGCCGGCCCGTCGTAGCGGGATACCCACAGCTGGTGCCCGGTCGCGGCGTCGTAGGCGACCGTCGCGTAGTCGTTCCACACGTCGTCGCTGAGGCCGGTCACGACGATCACGGCACCATCCGGACTGACGTCGAGGGCCAGCGCGGCGTCGTCGCCGGTGCCGGGTCCGTCGTAGCGCGCCTCCCACCGCTTCTTCCCGGTGGCTGCGTCGTACGCCACGGTCGCGTACTTCGTCTTTTTGTCGATACCCATGCTCGGGCCGGTTACGTAGATGGTGGCCCCGTTGGGGCTCACGCCAATGCCATAGCCGGCGTCGCTGCCGCTCCCAGGTCCGTCGTAGCGAGCTTCCCAGCGCCGGTCACCGGTCGTCGGGTCGAAGGCAATGGTCGCCATGTCGGTGCCTGTGCCGGAGCCGGGGCTCTCCCCGGTCACGAACATCGCGTCGCCATCCGGGCTGAGTTCCATTGCGCGTGCGACGTCGCTGGAGCTGGCCGACCCGTCATAGCGATCCGTCCATAGACTGTCAATGTTGCACTCGTCGCCGCATCGCAGCACGAAGTTCGCGACCGTGGAATTTCGCTCTGCGATGGTGACCTTCACCGGCTCGGGGGCGTGGAACATCTCGTGTCGGGCGACCACCTCGTAGGTGCCGATCGGTGCATCTACGCGGAACGTGCCATCCGCGCCGGTGGTGGTCAACGGGATGTTCCCGTGGTGGATCGCGACGCCGGGGACGCCGAGCCCAGTTTCGTCCAGGGTGACCTTGCCCGTGATGGTGCCCGTGGGCAGTGGCTCGAGCGTGGCATTGACCGTGGTGACCTTCCCAGCCTTCACTGCCACGTCGGACAGGCTCAGCGGCTGGTAGCCGAACCGCGACACCTCGACCTCATAGCTGCCGGGCAGCAGGTTGAGTCGGTAGCGACCGTCGGGGCCGGTGGTGGTCAAGAACGGGTCGTCGTTGAGAACCCGGAGCTGGGCGTTCGAGATCCCGGCGCCACTGGCAGCGTCGGTGATACGGCCGCTGACTCCAGAGTTTCCGGCGACCCTGAGGGTGGCACCAAGCGCATCCAGCCGGCCCTGGCCGTACACGTCGTTGTTGTCTGGCGTACCGCCGCAGGTGAGGTCCTCGGTGTCAATCGCTGTGAGATCGAGCGCGGCCCGGATGGATTCGACATCGCCGGCCAGCTTCGGGGCGGCCGACCACATCAACGCCACCGTGCCGGCCAGGTGGGGGGCGGCCATGGAGGTGCCGTTATAGCTGGCGTACGTGTTGCCCGGCACGCTGGAGCGGACGTTGACCCCTGGTGCGGAGATGTTGGGCTTGATCTCGCCATTCCGGCCCGGGCCGCGGCTGGAGAAGCTGGCGATGGCGTTGCTGCTGTCGTAGGCGCCCACGCTGTAGGCCTTCGAGCCATCGGCCGGCGATCCTGCCGTGACGCACGCCGGGCCGGCGTTTCCGTTGGAGAACACCGGGAACATTCCGGCCGCCACCCACGCGTCCACCACGCGGTCGTAGAAGTCCTGCCCACCCGTGCCGCTCCAGGAGTTGTTCACCACCTGCGGACGCAGTTCCGGCCGCGGATTGCCGCCGGAAAGGTCGGTCGGGGCGAGCATGAACTGGCCCGAGGACAGCAACGCGGCGAGCGAACACGTACTGGCCTCGCAGCCCTTCGCCGCGATCCATTGCGCCCCGGGGGCCACCCCGATCTCGTTTCCGGCACCACCGTCCCCGACCATGGTGCCCATCGTGTGGGTGCCGTGGGCGTTGTTGTCGCACGGCGCCTCCGTCGGGCACACCCTGGACGGGTCCCACCAGTTGTAGTTGTGATCAAACTTCCCGCCGCCCAGGTTTCCCCGGTATTGGTTGACCAGGGCCGGATGGTCAAACTGCACCCCGCTGTCGATGTTCCCCACCACGACGCCCCTGCCCCGGACGCCCAACTCGGACCACACCCGGTCGGCCCGAACGTTGTCGATGCCCCACTCGACGGCGGCGGTCTGGGCCTCGGCAAGCGCCTTCTCCTCGATAGGGCGAGGCAACGCAACCGGCTCGTCGGCCTGGATCTCTGCCACTCCCTCCTGCGCGAGCGCGGCGTCCAGCGTCTGCGGGTCGCCGGCCCGAACCAGCACCCGGTTTGCAATCCAGTACTGCTCGAAGTGGACCCCACGAGCGGCCAGCGCTCTAGTTAAACCGGCCTGGCTGGCCCGGGCAGTGTTGACCAACCGCTGGTACACGAGCTGGCCACGCTTAGCCCAGTCCTCGATCTTGTCGGCGCCGCTGAGGTCGGCGTGCCGTTCGAACACAACCCAGAAGTCCGTAGCCGGTCGATGAGCCAGGTCGTCCACGACCGCGGGCTCGACCCTGGGGTCCCTACGGACCAGCCCATTGTCAGCACGCGGTTGCGAGTCGATGTAACCCGCGGATGCACTTGCCGCGTCCGTTCCAGCCTCTGATGTGCCTGGTGCGGCGGCCATCAGGACGGCTATGGCGCCGATGAGCGCCGTCCATCGTCGAGGGTTCATCGTCCTGCCTCGCTCTCACTCGAGCCGTTGGATCCGACTCCCCGCAATGTCAGAGCGGCACGACATCGTCGTCGTCAGGCGGGTCGCCCTCCTGGTCGACGTCGGTGCCGGGTTGCCGCTCCGGCGGAGGATTACCCGGGCGCGACCACTGATCGGGGTACCCGCCTGGGTCGGGTTGGCATGGGTCGACCGCGTCGTCCTCGTTCGCTCGCGTTTGGCCCACCACATCGTGAGGATCCGGCAGATCAGCTGCGCTTGCGACCGTACAGGTGACGGGTTTTTACCGCCGAGGCCCACGCCCTCACGGCGTCGGCTGCCCACCCGACTCGTTCGTATCAGACAGTACGGTGGCCCTCATCGCGGCGGCAGCCAACGCGGTTCGGGAGGTCACGCCCAGTTTGCGCATCGCGCGGCTCACATGCTCGGCGACGGTCCGCGGAGAGATGAACAAGGCCTCGGCCACCTGACGGTTCGTCAATCCGCTGACGACGAACCGCACCACCTCAAGCTCTCGGGGTGACAGCTCGTCGCCGTAGCCACGCCGGCCACCCCGCCAAATTCGCGTGACCTCGACATCGCGCTGACGCAGCACGCGCGCGATGCGGTTGGCGTCCCGGCGTGCACCGAGGTCGAACAGGCCCTGCTGGGCGTCAGCCAACGCCGTCAGTGCCTCGTCGTCCGCTCCGACCGCGAGCAGACATCGGCCCCGGCGCTCGGCGGCCAGCAGCGCATCGTAGGGGCGCGGCAACTCCGCCCAGGCTCGGGCAGCTTGGCCGAACAGCGTGGCTGCTCGGCGTGGATCGCCGCTGCCCTCGGCGACCCGCGCCTGGCAGGCGATCACCGCGGCCGCCGGAGCCGGTGCGTCCCGGTCAACGATCCACGCCGTAAACTGCCGGAGCAAAGCCTCGGCCTGCTCCACACTCTCGGTCTCGATGAGCGCGTCCACCCGCACCTGGGCGAGGTCCGTTGCCCACAGCCAGAGTCCGGTCGACATGATGGCCTCCATGCTGGCGTCCGTCGCGGCCAATGCGTCCGTGGCGGCGCCACCGGCCAGTTGGAGCCGGGCGAGTGCCGCCTCCGCGGTCAGCCGGTCGTCGGCCAGTCGTGATACGTCGAGTCCGTCGATCACCTCGCGAAACGCCTGCTCGGCCGTTTGGGTCGAGCCACCGGCGAGCGCCAAGAGACCCTGGATCAGCCGCGCTGACATCCGGGTGAGGGGGATGGCCTGCGCGAACTCGGCCACGGTAGCGTCCAGATCCGACCAGGCACCGGTGCAGTAGTCCATGTACGCGGAGCTAATCCGTAGGATGTTGTCCATGACGGGGTAGGTCGTGGAATCGACGAGTCTCGCGCCCGCCTCGAGCCAGGTTCGGGCCGGGCGGTAGCGACCCCAGGCGACCGCGAGCTGACTGAGGTTCGCGAACCCACGCGCCAGGTCGCGTCGTCCAGCGGCGGTGCTGGCCCCGGTGGGCAACTCGCCGGCCCCGCGCCAGCCAGACTCCTCGCCCAGCATCAGCAAAGCGGTCGCATGATCGGCCGCCAAGGTGATCCGCTCGCTCGATGACGGCAGCCGCGGGAGGAGCTTGGCGGCCCGATCCAGCCACGCCAGGTGCTCGGTGGCCGGTCGTCCTCCGAGCCACGGCCACGCCAATCCGATCATCGCTCGGGCCGCCAGCACCGGCGTGTCGTCCAGATCCGGGATTGAGCGCTCGATCTCGGCGTAGGCGGCATCCAGGCGGCCCTGGTTGATGAGAATCCGGCAGAGCAGCAACCGGAGCTGTCCCCTGTCGACCGGCTTCAGGTCGTCACGAGCGACGGCGACACGCAGCAGCGCGATCACGCGGTCTGCCGTCCCGTCGTTCGCGGCCGCGAACCCAGCCGCCTGGCCCAGCTTGCGCGCCAACCGGCCGAACTGGTCCGCCGGAGACGTTACCTCGTCCAGCAGGTCAGGCAACATTGCCATCACCGCCTGATGGTTGCCCGTTTCTGCGGCGAGGTCGGCGGCAGCCTCGGCGTATCGGGCCCAGACGGGTATCTCGTGTGCTTCCCGGTAGTGATGGGCCAGCTGCCAGATCGGCTGCGGCGTCAGCTGCTCCAGGTGGCGGGCGGCCCGACCGTGCAGCTGCCGCCGCTCCGACACCGGGATGGCCTCGTACACGGCCAACATCGCCAGAACGTGCCGGAACGCGAACCGTCCGGGGCTCGCTTCCCGCAGCAGGCCCGAGGCGAGCGCGGCCGAGAGTCCACATCGAGTTTCGTCCGCGTCGAGCGCACCCGCCACCTCCAGGATCTGCGCCGTCGTGGGCTCGGCCAACACTGCCGATGTCTCGAGCACCCGCTGGGCCTGGGGGGTCAGCCTTGCCACTCGTTCGAGCACCATGTCACGCACCGTCGTGGGAACCCGCAACCGGTCGACAGTGTGTCGGGCCCACTCCTCACCGCGCCGGAACACGTCTCGACGATCGGCCAGGAGCAGTACGCTCTCCTCCAACGCAAGCGGTACGCCCGCCGTCCGTTCGTGCAGCAACGCTACGAACTCGTCCGAGATCCTGTCGGCGGCGAGCATCGAGGCCACCAGCTGTCGCGCCTCGGCGCGGGCCCTGGCTCCTCGCGCTCGTCAAAGAACGCGAGGAGGTCACCGGCAAGCACGACCTTCGGCCACTCGCCGACGAGGCCGTCACGCAGATACGGCAACTGATCGAGTCGCTGACGCCGGAACAAGCACGCGCACGCGTGCTCGTCCCCAACTATCCCAACGTATCGTGGGCGTTGATCCACCTGCAGCTCTGGGCCGAGCACACCCGCGACGCGGCACTGGCGTCATTCGTCAACGACAAGGTCGAAACCATCCTCCTCGACCCAGCGCTGGACGACGTGTGCCCCGTGGCCGCAGACACGGCCCCCGACAACCGAGAATTCTTCCCACCCTGTCTCATGCGGCTAGCGGCGGTGAGCCAGACCTGGAACGTCCCCCACGCCACCTTGCGCGCCTGGGTGAGCAAGCGGGTTCCCACCGATCTCTGGATCGAACCGGTGACGCAGCCGGTGCGCAACCACTCGCACGCGCTGAACTTCAGCCGTTCCTACGCCCTCTGGCACCTGTGGGAGGCGACCAACAACCCCCAGTACCGCCGCAACCTCACCAGCCTAGTCGAGTACCAGGTCAGCAGACCGGATCTGTGGACACAGGAGTCACCGCTCGGCTACGACGTATCGCATTGGGTGGCACAGTTCGGAGTGCGCGCCATCGCCCAAACCTACGGCGGGCGAGGGCAGCCGCTGCGCTGACAGACCTGCCCCAGCGGCGGGCTGGTACTCATTTCCCCTCGCAGGACGCTCATGTCGTAGACGCATTCGGCGAACGTCCAGTGGGCATCTGGGCTGATGGGCGGTGGCGGGAAGGTCCCCGCCACCGCCTTGCATGGCTATTTACTTGTGGTCTTCTGGCTCGGGTCTGCGACTGCTGAGCATCCGCACGGTTCCCTGCGTTCCGCGTAATTCGTCTGGTCTAGAGCCGAGGATCGCCTAGAGAAACGT
>NZ_JBLROA010000101.1:0-14794 GCF_047921505.1 Micromonospora sp. SL1-18
TGACGTGAACGCGGCGATCAACATCAGGGACGCCGCCGAGGCGGCGCCCCCACTCCCCGGGCGGGCAGTCCGGGACAGGGATCGAAAGGTGCCCTGTCGACCACCCACCCAGCGCCGATCACGCACGGCGCTGGAAGCGGGAATCTCCCGCCTTTAGGCGGGGGAGGATGTCAAGGCGTGCTGTTCACCTGCATGGCCGTCGGCGGGCTGCTCGGCGCGGCCGTCGGTGACCGGCTCGTCGCCGCGATCACCGCCACCTGGACGATCCGGGTCGGCCTGCTGATCGAGGCCGGCCTGCACCTGGCCCTGGCCGCCTCCCGCAGCGCCGTGGTGGTCGGGGTGGCGCTGTTCGTGTTCGGGGTGCACGGCGCGCTGTGGAACATGGTGGCGAACTCGCTGCGGCAGCGGCTCACCCCGCCCACGCTGCTGGGTCGGGTGGGCAGCACCAACCTGTTCCTGGCCGCCGGCGGCAACTGTGTCGGCGCGCTGCTCGGCGGGGTCGCCGCCGACCGGTTCGGGATCACCGCGCCGTACTGGGTGGGGTTCGTGGTCGCGCTGGTGGTGGCCGCGATGACCTGGCGGGTCTTCGACCGGGCGACGGTCGCCGCGGCGTACGCCGATCCCGCCCCGGCGGCCCCGGAAACCCCTGCGAAGGTCGCCTGAGCCGCGGAGCGGGACCATTGTGACGGCGTATCCGGCCACGCCGGATGACCGGATCCAGCGTGGCCGGAGCGGACCCGACGCCGGCCGAGAACCGTGGACGCCGGCCCGAGGGCCTACCGGCTGCTCTTCAGCTTCTGGTAGAGCTGCTCGGGGTCATGGACGAAGGCGACTCCCTTGCTCTGGATTCGCGAGAAATCGTCGATCATGTGCTGGACCTCGCCCGGGGTGAACCGTCGGTCCTCGTCACCCTCCTGTTTCAGCCAGTTGATCACGTCGTCGTAGCTCTTCCAGTCCTTCTTGCCCATCAGGCGCTCGATGTCGGAAATCTCGTAGTCCTTCTGCATCGCCTGGCTGGACGGGTCGTGGATCTTCATACTCTGCTCCTCCCGTGTGTCGGCCCCTCGGTTTCCCTCGGCATATCGGGGCAAACGGTCCTGGCACGGTGGGTCAGAGATATGGCAGCGTGGCCGGGTGGACGCATCCCCGGTCGACGTCGACCTCGCGCTGGCGGGTGGCGGTGGCGCCGCCTCGCTGGTCCTGGCCGCCCTGGACCGGCACGACGTCGCCGGCCTGCGGGTCGCCGTGGTCGACCCGGTGCGCAAGCGCGGCCAGGACCGTACCTGGGCGTTCTGGGGCGCCCCCGGCGACGACCTCGACCCCCTGCTGAGCGCCAGCTGGTCGCGGGTCGACGTGGTCACGCCCGCCGGCCGCCGTGTCCTGCCGCTCACCCCGCTGCGGTACGCGATGCTCCGCTCCGCCCCGGTCTACGACCGGGCTGCCGCGGCCGAGCGCCGCCTGGGCGCGCTACGGATCGGCGTACCGGCCGGCGCGTTGCACGACGACGGCCACCGGGTGATCGTCCGCGACCCCGACGGGCGGGTGCTGCTGCGGGCCGGCTGGGTGCTCGACTCCCGCCCCCGCCCGCCGGACCGGCCCGGGCGGACCAACTGGTTGCAGCACTTCCGGGGCTGGTGGCTGGCGGCCGACCGGCCCACCTTCGACCCGGACCGGGCGGTGCTGATGGACCTTCGCACCCCGCAGCCCGCCCGGGGCGTCTCCTTCGGCTACGTGCTCCCGGTCAGCGACCGGTACGCCCTGGTCGAGTACACCGAGTTCGCCCCGGTCGTGCTGGCCGACGCGGCGTACGACGCGGCGCTGCGCGGGTACGCCGGCCTGCTCGGCCTGGACCTGGCCGCGCTGCGGCTGCGCGAGGTGGAGCAGGGGGTCATCCCGATGACCGACGGGCCGTTCGTCCTCCGCCCGTCTCCCCGGGTGGTCCGCCTCGGCACCGCCGGCGGCGCCACCCGCCCCTCCACCGGTTTCACGTTCTCGGCCATGCTGCGGCAGGCCGACCAGGTCGCCCGGGCCCTCGCCGCCGGCCGGCCGCCGGTGCCGGCGCCCGCGTATCCCCGGCGCCATCGGTGGCTGGACGCGGTGGCGCTGCGCGCCCTGGATCGGGGGCACGTCGGCGGGGTGGACTTCTTCGCGCGGCTGTTCGACCGCAACCCGCCCGAGCGGGTGCTGCGGTTCCTCGACGGCACCACGACCCCCGCGGAGGAACTGGCGGTGATGCGGTCCAGCCCGTTGCTGCCGATGACCGGTGCGGTGTTCGGCGACGTCACCGACCGGCTGCGCCGCAGACTCAACGTCGGGCACATGCGCGACCGGTGACCCGACCGATCCGCGCGGCCTATTGGCCGAGTTCCCGGGCGACCGTGTCCCGGATCAGGATCCGGAGTTGCTCCATCGGGTCGCCGTCGCCCGCGCCGAGCCGGTTGCGCACCGCCGCCACCGTCAGCCCCAGCTGTGGGTAGGCGAAGGCGAGACTGCCGCCGCTGCCAGCGGTACCGAAGGAACCGTCGTCGTCCACCGCGTACCCCAGCCCGAAGGTGGCTTCCTGCCCGAACACCCACTCCTCGGCGCGGACCGCCACCGCCGACACCTCCCGGAGGCGCTTCGGCGAGATCAGCTGTACGCCGTCGACGGGGCCGAGCAGCGCCGCGTACATCCGGGCGACCGCGCGGGCGCTCATCGTGCCGACCGCCGGCACGTCGGCGCGCAGCACGTCGGGGCGGCTGCCGATCGCCGCGTCGGGTCGTACGCCGGGCGGGGCCACCGCGTCGAAGTTCGGCAGGTGCTCGGCCGCGTACGCGATCATCGCCGACAGGCCGGCGTCCTCCAGCCGGGCCAGCCGGGGCAGGTCCGCCTCCGGCACCGCGAGGAAGAGCTCGCCGGGCACGCCGAGGGGTCCGGCTACCTCGTCGGCGAGCACCTCGGAGATCCGCCGGCCGGTGACCCGCCGGACCACCTCCCCGACGAGCCAGCCGAACGTCCAAGCGTGGTACGCGAGCCGCTCGCCGGGGGCCCACAATGGCTCGGCGTCGGCGAGCAGCGAGCACATCCGTTCCCAGTCGGTGAAGTCCTCACGGGTGACGTCGGCGGGGAGCGCCGGCAGCCCGGCGGTGTGGGTGAGGGCGTGCCGCAGTGTAATCCGGTCCTTGCCGTGCCGGGCGAACTCCGGCCACACCTCGGCGATCGGCAGGTCGTAGTCGAGCCGGCCCTGCTCGGTCAGGACGTGGACCACGGTGGCGGTGAGTCCCTTGCCGGTGGAGACGGCGTGCACCGGCGTGCCGGCGGTGAGCGGGCGCCGTGTGGTCGCGTCGGCCTGGCCGGCCTGCTCCTGCACGATCGGCCGCCCGTCCAGGTAGGCGGCCACCTGCACCCCGGCTTCCGCGCCGGAGGAGACCAGCTCGTCGATCGTCTTTCGCACCTCGGCCCGCAGGCCGTCCCAGCGCCCGTCCACGTTCGCCCACCCTGCCAGATCGTCCTGCGGGTGTCGTGGTCATTTCCGCCGCGGCCGGGAGCGTGGCCGTCGCAGCTGACGACCGTGTGCTGGGCGCAGAGCCGGTTCGCTGCCCACATCACGAAGTCCCGGCGCCGCATCCTGGTAGGTTGCCGGCATGGCGGAGGCGGCGACCGGTCGGGTCGTGGAGATCTGGACCGATGGGGCGTGCAGCGGCAACCCCGGCCCGGGCGGCTGGGGCGTGGTGCTGCGCTGGGGTGAGCACGAGCGCGAGCTGTGCGGCGGCGAGGCGACGCCGACGACGAACAACCGGATGGAGCTGACCGCGGCGATCCGTGCGCTGGAGAGCCTGACCCGGCCGGTCAGCGTGCGCCTGCATACCGACAGCACGTACGTGCGCAACGGCATCACCGGCTGGCTGGCGTCGTGGAAACGCAACGGCTGGCTGACTGCGGCGAAGCAGCCGGTCAAGAACGCCGATCTGTGGCAGCGGCTGGAGGCGGCCTGCGCGCGGCACGACGTGACCTGGCTGTGGGTGAAGGGCCACAATGGGCATCCGGAGAACGAGCGGGCCGACGCGCTGGCGAACCGGGGCATGACCGAGGCCCGGGCGGAGGCGGTGGCCGCCCGGTGATCGCCGCCGGGGCGGGCGGCAGCCCGAGACTTGGGCCGCAGCCGTCGGCTCAGCGGGCCGCGTCCGGGTGCGTCGGCATCGATGAGCCGCCGGAGCTGCTGCCTGACGCTCCGCCGGCCACCCCGGAGCCGTCGTCCTCGGTGACCTCGTCCGGCTTCGGTGCGCCCGGCTCCGGCGCCGGCACGTCCGTGTCCGCGTCGACCTGGACCAGCCGGGCCTGGCCGGCCTCGTCCTCGGCGTGCGCCGGATCGACTGGCTGCTCGCCCTGGCGTACCCGATACTCCACCCGTCCGCCTCCCGTCGGTGCCGCGCCGCCCGCGGTGACGCCGACTCCGGCTACCCCACTCCAACGCCCCGAAACGTGTGGCACCGGGTGGGCGGAGCGCGGCATGGCGCGGTGTTCGCGTGGTGAAACGCCCAGGATGCGGCATCCCCGTGTCGATCACGGTCCGGTCGGTCCGGGCAGGGGATCGCCGGTGCCCGCCCGACGGCCGGCGGTCAGTGTCGGCGGCGTCCGGCGGGCCGCCCGCGCGGCGCCCGGGCCGGGGTGATCGTGAGCGACCAGTGCGCGGGGCGGCGCAGGCCCGGCGGCAGGACCGTCCGGTGGTCGCCGCGGGCGGCGTCGACCTGCGACTGGTGGACGAACAGGCACCGCCCGAGGTCGGCGCCGCGCAGATCGGCACCCCGCAGGTCGGCGCCGGTCAGGTCCGCCGCGCCCAGGTCGACCTCGCGTAGGTCGGCGCCGATCAGGCAGGCCCCGCGCAGGTTTGCCCCGGCCAGTCCGGCCCGGCGTAGGTCCGTCCCGATCAGCACCGCTCCGCGCCGGTCGGCGCCGGCCCGGCCGGCCCGGGCCTGGTCGCCGGCCCGGGACAGCAGCCGGTTGATCCGGTCCCGGTGCGCGTCGACGTCGAGGGCGAGCAGTTGGTCGGGGGTGCCGTCGGCGAGCCGTCCGGTGTCCGCCAGGGCGGCGGTCAGGTCGTCCCGCAGCGGGCCGGCCGGGGTCAGCGCGAGGGCCTCGGTGAGGTACCAGAGCAGTTCGTGCAGCGGCCGCATCACGGCGAAGGTGTCGAACATGCGTCGCGCGGTGGCCGGGTCGTCGCGCCAGTCCCGCCCGCCGAAGGTGCCCTGCGCGACGTGCTGGCCGGCCCCGAAGCAGTCGAAGACCGTGCAGCCGGGGAAGCCGCGTTGGCGCAGGTCGCGGTGGATGCCGCAGCGGGAGTCGGCGCGCAGGTTCGGGCAGGGCCGACCGGCCGGCTTGTCGATGGCGAAGTCGGCGGAGGCGGCGAACGCCGGCGCGACGCAGCAGATCCCGAAGCACCGGGCGCAGTCGGCCTGCAGCTCATGCTTTCCGCCCGCCGCCGCCCGCCGTTCCGCCACCTCGGACACCCTGCCCCTGCCTCCCGCCGTGTCACCACCGCCGGCCGCGACTGCCGCGCCCGGGTGCCATTCTCCCGCTCCTGCCGCAGCTGCCCAGCGGCCGGGTCGGTCGGCGTGCCCGGGCAGCGGTCGCCCGACGGCGGGCCGTACGAGCCGGCCGTTGCCGCCGGCCTGGCCGGAGCCGGACCGGTGCGGGCTGCCCAGGGCGCGGCGGCGAGGCCGGCCACCGGGGTGGGCGCCCCCGCCTGTGATGCCCGTTCTGCCCTCGGATGCGGCGTGGTTCCGTATCGTGGCGGTGGGGAAGGGGGCCGCGAGATGGACGAGGACGCGCGGGAGCAGGCCCTGCTCACCGCCGTCACCACCGAGCACTTTGTGCTGCAGACCTCGCGCAGCGCCACGATCGCCGAGTCGGTGGGACGGGCGACGATCTTCATGTCGATGCTCTCCGCCGCGCTGATCGGGCTCGGCTTCGTCTCCAGCAGCGGGCACCTACTCAAGCCGTACCTCGGTGCGGTGCTGCCGACCCTGGTGATCAGCGGACTGCTGACCTTCGTCCGGCTGGTCCAGAGCATGGTGGAGAACACGCTGGACATCCAGCGCATCCAGCGGATCCGCGCGTGGTACCACCGGCGGTACGCCGGCGACCAGGACTTCTTTGCCGATGCCGTGGTCGGCGGGGGCGGCATGGAAACGGTGTGGGCGGCAGTGGGCAGCCGCCCCGGACGCGGGCAGATGCTGCTGACCACGGCCGCGTTCGTCGGCGCGGTCAACGCGCTGCTGATCGGGCTCGGCGCCACCCTCCTGAGCGGGCTGGGCGCCGCCTCACCCGGACTGGCGATCGGGATCGGCGTGGTGGTGGCGTTCGCGGCCTTCGCCGTCCAGGTCGCGTACATCAACCGGGCGTCGATCTCGATCGGCGGGTGAGCCGGTAGGAGATTTCCACCAGACCGGGTGTAACCGCCCCGGGAGCGGGGTAGCCCGACGCCATGGAGCTGGTGGAGGAGTCACCGTACCGGTTCCGGATCGACCGGCATGATCCGATGCGGGTCCCGGGCGTGGTCTTCGCGTCCCGGTCGCTGTTGCCGGACGCCGGGGCGGACAGGTCGCTGGAGCAGGTGGCGAACGTGGCCACCCTGCCCGGCATCGTCGGCGCCTCCTACGCCATGCCGGACGTGCACCTGGGTTACGGCTTCCCGATCGGCGGGGTCGCCGCCACCGACGTCGAGGCCGGCGGGGTGGTCTCGCCCGGCGGGGTCGGCTTCGACATCTCCTGCGGTGTGCGGCTGCTCGCCGCGAGCCTCGACCGCGCCGAACTGCGTCCCCGCCTCGACGCGCTGATGGACAGCCTGAGCGAGGCCACCCCCCGCGGCATGGGCAAGGGCGCGGTGTGGCACCTGGCCGACGGCACGGAGCTCGACGCACTGCTGCGCGGCGGCTCCCGGTACGCCGTCGAGCGCGGCTACGGGGTGCGGCGCGACCTGGACCGCTGCGAGGACTACGGCGCGGTCGGCGACGCGAACCCGGCCCAGGTGAGCCAGCGGGCCGTGCAACGGGGCGCGGGACAGGTCGGCAGCCTCGGCTCGGGCAACCACTTCCTCGAGGTGCAGGCCGTGGAGGAGGTGTACGACGAGCCGGTGGCCGACGCGTTCGGGCTGCGGGCAGGACAGGTCTGCGTGATGATCCACTGTGGCTCGCGCGGCCTCGGCCACCAGATCTGCACCGACTACGTCCACGCCATGGAGAAGGTGATGCCCGGATACGGCATCCATGTGCCCGACCGGCAGCTCGCCTGCGCGCCGGTGTCGTCCCACGAGGGGCGGGCCTACCTCGGGGCGATGGCCGCCGCGGCGAACTACGCGCGGGCCAACCGGCAACTGCTGCACCACGCGGCCCGCCACGTCTTCGAGCGGATCACCGGGAGCGACCTGAGCCTGGTGTACGACGTCTCGCACAACCTCGCGAAGATCGAGACCCACGGTGTCGACGGCGAGCAGCGGCGGCTCTGCGTGCACCGCAAGGGCGCCACCCGGGCGTTGCCGCCGGGCCACCCGGAACTGCCGGACGACCTGCGCGCGGTCGGGCAGCCGGTGCTGATCCCCGGATCGATGGGGACCGACTCGTACGTGCTGGTCGGGACGCCGGGGGCACCCGCCTTCGCCTCCACCTGCCACGGCGCCGGCCGTACGCAGAGCCGCAAGCAGGCCACCAAGGCGGTACGCGGGCATGACCCGCGCCGGGAACTGGAGGCGCAGGACATCGCGGTGCGCGGCAAGTCCCGGCGCGGACTGGCCGAGGAGATGCCGACCGCGTACAAGGACATCAACGCCGTCATCGAAGCCACCGAGGGGGCCGGACTCTGTCGGCGGGTGGCCCGGCTCGTACCGGTCGGCGTGGTGAAAGGCTGACCTGGCGCATCAGCCGGTTACACGTCGAGCGTCACCGCGCAGGACCAGCCCTCCCGGTCGGGGCCGAAGCGCAGCTCGTGCAGGGACACCGCCTTGGGTACCGCGCCGACCAACTCCACCGCGTCGGCGTCGACCGTCCACCACCGCACCAGCAGCCCGCCGCCGTCCGCCGGGCGCACCTCGGTGGCCAGCGGCAACACGCCCGCCGTGTCCAACCGGAAAATCACCTCGTCGAGGACGGCGACCAGCAGGTCCGCGTCGTCGGCGGGCGGCACGGCGAACTCGGCCTCGGCCGCCGCGTCCGCCGTCGCGCCGACGGTGTCGACGAACCCGTCCAGCATCGCGGTCACCGCCTCGGCCACGCACCCTTCCCGGTCCGGCGCCCACGCCTCGATCCGCACGTCGGCGGTGTGCGGCACGTTCCGGTGCCCCCGCGCCGGTCGTCGCTCCATCATCCGATCATGCCGCCACCGGTCGGCTGCCCAGCCGGTTTTGTCGCATCCGACAGACAGGGGGCGGACACGATCGCCGACGATTCCGACGCCGCGACCGTGCCGCTCAGCGAGCCGGCCGTCCCCTGGCCCGCGGCCGGCCGGATAACACCTGGTGGCGCTGCCGTCGGGAGCGCCCCTCAGCCGGCCGTCGCCCGTGCCACCGAGAAGACCGGCGCCTCGACGGTCAGCAGCGCAGTCCGAACCGGCGTCCGCCACACGTCCTCCAGGGCCGCTGACAGCTCCGCGAGCATCCGGGGCACCGTCTCCGCCGCGCCGTCGTGCAGCGCCTCGATGACCACCAGCACCTCGGTGGTGTCGTCGCGGACCGCCGACCAGCCGCTCTGCCGGTGCGTCCAGCGTCGAGAGTGCGCCCGGCCGGCCGAGTCCGCGAAGATCACCTCGCCCGGCTCGGGGCACTCGTCCTCGCCGCTGCCGAGGGTCAGGTAGGTCTCCTCGCCGCTGGCCGGCCGCACCGCCAGGTCGCCGACGATCCGCTCGGCGTCAAGGACGGCCACCGGCACGGCATACCCGAGGGAGAGGGCGTTGCCGACGTCGACCAGCGGGTGCAGCCGGGGCAGGGCACCGTCGCGGCGGAAGCGGCGCAGCAGCGACTCGGCCGCGCATCGGTAGCGGGTCGGCGCCAGCCCCATCCGGGCGAAGGCTCGCCGCCATGCCTGAATCTCCGGCAGGCCGCCCTCCGGCCCGGCCGCGAGCCGGGCCCGGGCGGTATCGGCGTGCCGGGCGAGCAGCGGGCCCACGTCGACGGTGGGGGTGACGCCGGTGGCGTGCAGGACACCGCAGACCAGTTCGGGAAATGCCGACCAGACCTGCGGGGCGTGCTGGAAGCGCACGGCATGCTCCTATCGGACGGTGAGGGCCAGGCCGAGGCCCAGCGCGAGGAAGCTGCCGGCGAAACCGTGTCGCAGCAGCGTGGTCAGCCGGGGCCGGGCGAGGACCCGACGCCGCAGCGTGCCGGCCAGCACACCGAAGCTGGCGAAGGCGACGAGCGTGGCCAGCATGAAGACCACGCCGTGCAGCAGCATCCGGCTGGTGGCCGCGGGCGCGTCCGGAGGCACGAACTGCGGCAGGAAGGCCACGAAGAACACGGTCACCTTGGGGTTGAGCAGGTTCACCAGCACCCCGTCGCGGATCACCCGGGCGGCCGATCGGGGCGGGCGGCCCTCGTCGATCGGCAGTGGCCCCCGGTCGCGCAACGCGGACCAGGCCATCCACAGCAGGTACGCCACGCCCAGCCAGGTCACCACCCGGAACGCCGGGGTGCCGGCCCGCAGCACGGCGGCCAGGCCGGTGACCGCAGCCGCCAGATGCGGCACGAGGCTAATCGTGCATCCGACGGCGGCGAGGAATCCGGCGCGACGGCCCGCGGTTAGCGCGGTGGAGAGCGTGTACACCACCCCGGTGCCCGGGGTGAGCACCACGACCAGCGTGGTCAGCAGGAAGGCGATGGTCATGCCGTCCAGCCTGCGCCCATAATGGCCCGGTGGACAGGGCCAAACCACCGCCTGCCGGGGAGTCCATAACGGCTGGCGCCGATTTCCTCCAGCTCGACGTGGGTCAGGCCCCGCCCGGTGGGCGCGCCGACTGGCTCGCCGCGCGGCTGCGGGCAGCCATCGCCGACGGCCGGGTGCCGATGGGCGCCCGCCTGCCGGCCAGCCGGGTGCTCGCCGCCGAACTGGGCGTCTCCAGGGGGGTGGTGACCGAGGCGTACCAGCGGCTCACCGAGGACGGTCACGTGGTGGGGCGCGGCCGGGCCGGCACCGTCGTCGTGGCCACGCCCGCCGAGGTGGTTAACTCCGCACCGCAGCCGCCCGCCCGGGCCGAGGTGTTCACTGGCCAGCCGGGCATCGACGTCTTCGACGCGCTGCGTACCGCCCCGGCGGAACTCGACCTGACGCCCGGCGTACCCGATCTCGCGGCCTTTCCCCGCGCGGCCTGGCTGCACGCGGAACGCGCCGTGCTGCACCGCCTCACGCCCGCCGACTTCGGGTACGGGGACCCGACCGGCACACCCGCGCTGCGGCTTGCGGTCGCCACCTGGCTGGCCCGCAACCGGGGCATCCGGGTCGACCCGGCCGAGGTGGTGATCGTCGGCGGGGTGTCCCAGGCACTCGGCCTGCTCGCCCAGGTGCTGCACGCGGACGGCATCCACACCGTGGCGGTGGAGGACCCCGGCTCCCTCGGCGTACGCCAGCACCTACGCAACTGGCGGCTGGACACCCCGCCCGTCCCGGTCGACGGGCACGGCCTGCGCGTCGACCGGCTGGAGGCCACCGGCGCCCCAGCGGTGATGCTCACCCCCGCGCACCAGTTCCCGACCGGGGTGGTGCTCAACGGGGATCGGCGCCGCCGGCTGCTGCGCTGGGCGCAGCGGGGCGGCCTGGTCATCGAGGACGACTACGACGCCGAGCACCGCTACGACCGCCCGCCCGTGCCGGCGTTGCGCGGCATGCTCCCCAAGCAGGTCTGCTACACCGGCAGCGTTTCGAAGCTCCTCGCTCCCGCGCTGCGGATGGGCTGGGTGCTGGTGCCGCAGCGGTACCACCCGGCGCTGGTCGCGGCCAAGCGGATGGCCGATCTCGGCAACGCCGCGCTGCCCCAGCTCGTGCTGGCTGAGCTGATGGACTCCGGCGCGCTGGAACGCCACCTGCGGCTGCTGCGCCGCCGGCACGTACGCCGCCGCGACGCGATGATCCGCGCCATCGGCGACCACCTGCCCGGGGCGGTCGTGCACGGCGCCGCCGCCGGCCTGCACCTGATGGTCACCCTGCACGACGGCCTCGACGACGTGGCGTTGGCCGCCGCGGCGCTACGCCGGGGCGTCAAGGTGCAGCCGCTGTCCTGGCACGGGCAGCTACCGCAACCGCCCGGCCTGGTGCTCGGCTACGCCGCCAACCCAGCCGGCGACATCGAGCGCGGCATCACCGCCGTCGCCGCAGCCCTGCGCGCCCTCTCCTGACTTCGGTAGGAAGCCTCAGTGATCAGGAGGTTTGCGCCTTAGGAGATCAACACCGGACGATCACCAGGCGGGGGGTGGGCCAGGGCGGGCTTGCTGGTAGAGCGCGGCGAGGGCGGTGGCCGTGTCGGCGAGGCGGTCACGCAGCGCGGCGGCGGACAGGACCTCCACGTCGGCGCCGAGCCGAAGCAGGTCGCCGTGGGCGTGGGTGAGCGATTCGATCGGGATGACGGCGTGCACCCAGCCGGCCTGGTCTGGTGGGCCGGCGGTCGCGTCCACCGCGGCGACGAGGGTGTCGCTGGCGATCTCCCGCAGCCGTTCCCGCCCCCACGGGGAGAGCCGGATGGTCGCCTCGTCCCGGTGCAGCCGGGCCCGGAAGTCCGCCACGTGCGCCCGCCACCAGCCGGGCAGGTCGAACTCGGGCCGGTCGAACGGCTCGTTCAGCGGGGTCAGGTCGAGGATCTGGTTGACCCGGTAGGTGGCCGGCTCCGCTCGGTCCGGTCGGGCCGCCACCACGTACCAGCGGCCGCCCTTGAGCACCAGGCCGTACGGTTCGAGGACCCGGGTCACCTCGCCGGTCCAGCTGCGATAGCGGACCCGGATCCGGTGCTGGCGCCACACCGCCTCCGCCGTCGGCGCCAGGTACGGCGACGGGTCCCCGTCGGAATACCAGCCCGGGGTGTCCAGGTGGAATCGCTGTTCGAGCCGGGCGGCCCGGTCGGCGAGCGGGGGCGGCAGCGCGGCTCGCAGCTTGAGCTGGACGGTGGCGACGACCGACTGGTAGCCCAGCTCGGCGGCCGGCCCGGGCAGCCCGGCGAAGAGCAGCCCGTCGGCCTTCTCGGCGGTGAGCCCGGTCAGCCGGGTCCGCCAGCCGTCGACGAGCTGGTAGCCGCCGGCGTGGCCGGCCTCGCCGTACAGCGGGATGCCCGCGGCGTGCAGCGACTCGACGTCCCGGTAGATGGTGCGGACCGAGACCTCCAGGCGGCGCGCCAGCTCGGCGGCGGTGAGCCGGCCGTGAGCCTGGAGCAGCAGCAGGATGGAAAGGAGACGGCTGGCCCGCATTCCACTGACATTAGCTGTCAGGGGAGCGCTCCTACGGTGCGGGCATGGCTGTCCACGACAAGGAACTGACCGTGCCGGGGACCGTCGAGGTCGCCGGCCGGCAGGTCAAGCGCTACTACATCGACCAGCCGGACCGGCGCCTCGAACCGGAGGTGGTCGAGGCCGCCCACGCCTACCAGGATGCGGGCCAGTGCGCGGGGGTGAAGGCCCGCGCGGGAGGGCCGCCAAGGTCGAGCGTGCTTTAACCCGGCTGGTTCTGCTGCTCGATGTACTGGTGCAGGACTGACAGGGGTGCGCCTTGGACGAGCCGGCGAAGTAGGAGCCGGACCATAGTCGGGTGCCGCGCCAGAAGTGGCGGCGGGTGTTGGGGTAGTCGCGGCGTAGGTAGCGGGAGGACACGCCTTTGAGGGAGTTGACGAGCTTGGACAGGGCCACTTTGGGTGGGAAGTTCACCAGTAGGTGGACGTGGTTGTCCTTGCCGTTGAACTCGATTAGCCTCGGTCTTTCGCTAGTGGTTGATCATGGATCGTTCGGGCATTAGTTGATCTCTGTCTGCGGTTGGTCGAGTGTGGGCATGGTGATGGCCCGGCGCATGGCCGGGTCCCTCGGGTTGCTCGTCGGGGCGGGGCGGCCGGGTTCAGGTGGTGGGTCGGGGTAGCCCGGCGAGGTGGCTGAACGCGGTGACCAGTTGCTGGGTCCAGGGCCAGTGCTCGGCAATGCGTAGTCGGGTGCGGCGGGCGGAGCGGGTGATGCGGGCGGGTACGTGCAGTAGCCGGTAGCGCAGCTTCTTGGGTTCGGCGGCGGCGAGGTCGCCGTCGAGTAGCAGGACTTGGGTCCAGGCGAGTAGGTCGATGCCGGTCAGTGCGAGTTGCAGCCAGGCGGCGTTGATCGCGAACACTCGGGACGGGAAGCGACCGAAGCCGGTGTCCTTGCCGGTGCGGATGCGGCCCTCGACGCGGGCGTGGCCGCGGTGGCGGGCCTCCAGGTACTGGATCGACCCTGCGCCGACTGGGGTGTCGGTGGCCATGACCTGGTGGCGCCAGCCTTCGATGGTGTCGAACAGGGTCAGTTGCGCGCCGGGGTGCGGGCGTTCCCGGCGGACGATGAACCGGGTCCCGGCCGGGTAGCCGTCGGCGGGGACAGCGCCGGTGATCTCGCGGATCTCGGCGCTGTCGCGTGGTTCGCCGTCGGCATTGAGGGCAGGGATCCAGTCGGTGGCCTGCCGGATCGCGTCGCGGACCGGCTCGGTGATCGCGGCTCCGACAGAGAAGGAAGTGTCCAGGTGCTGGGTGCGCAGGCTGCGGATGTGAGCCAGGAACCCCTGGGTGCAGCCGGCCGAGTCACTGCGGATGAGGATCGAGGTGCCGTGCCGGTGCACGTCCGGGATCTGCGCCAAGGCGGCGTCAAGCACGTGGATGTGGTCGGTGGTGGTGTTCGAACCGGCCCGACCCTCGCGCAGCAGCCCGGCGAGGGCTTCCCTGGTGTTGTCTAGGAAGCAGAACAGCGGGTGGTAGCCGAAGGTCTTCTTCCACGTGCGGGTGGCGGACTCCTTCTCCGAGTGGCAGATCACGATGGAGGCGTCCAGGTCCAGGACCAGGCCGGGCACCTGCTGCCCGGCTACCGTCACCGACGGCAACCCACCACGGGTCTCTGCCAGCTGCGCCCAGGCCACCTGACGAGCGTGGGCCCGGGCCGCGCCCAGCGCAGCGAGCATCTCACCGTCCAACGTCGACAGAAGCCGCCAGGCGGTCGGGTCGGAGGCCACCGCACCGAACAGGTCCGCCTGGTCCCGCAGCACCGCCAGATCAGCGATCGCCTCGCCCCCGTCGGCGATCATCACCGCGAGGTCGACCGCGATTCTGCCCGGGTCGTGGCCACCCCGCCGCTGCCGCAGCCCGGCCAGGGACTCACTGAACGCGCTGGTCAGGCCGGTGGCGTCCGCGAGATCGGCCAGTAGGCGGGCACCGGCGTGACCGACCACGCCCCTCCCGTCGCCGCTCACCATGACCTTCGGGCGTGCTCCGGTACTCTTCACCTGGCAAGTGCCTTCCGAGACGGGCGATCAGGGCCTTCGACAAGCCAGATCATCCCAGATCAGAGGGCACTTCCTTCATTTCGATCAAGGAACGGGACGGCCCTTAACGAAGGGCCGAGGTTAGTTCGCACTCGAATTGTTCGCATACCTGGCGCATTACCTGTTCGAGGTAGTGCAGGTGTTCGTCGGTGAAGACCGGTGCTCGGTATTTCGTGACGAAGACCAAGTGGGCGTGAAGTAGGAAAGTGCAATGTCTGCCGGTGCGAACCGGGTAAATAGAACGCGTGTACGATGTGGAGCGTGACGGCGGACTTGGGTCGGAAGTACCGGCTGTATCCCACCGAGGA
>NZ_JBLROA010000102.1:0-14239 GCF_047921505.1 Micromonospora sp. SL1-18
CGCGGCACGGCTGTACACCGAAGCGGCCCACAAGGCCCCCAACCTCGCCGAGCGCGACCACCTGACGCGCCAGGCCGCCCGGCTCAACGCCCGAATCCGCTCGTCGACCTGAGCGTATGTCTCTGCGTTCTCTCGAGTGCCGGCCGGCGCCTCGGCGGACACGTCGTCGTGCTCGAGGCGGGCGAGGTCGCCGAACACGGACCGGACGACGGCGTCCTGCAGCACCCGGCCAGCCCCGTTACGCGCGCCCTGCTGGACGCCAGACATCGGCGCTACCAGGCCGATCTGCCCTTGGCCGGAGCCGGGTAGGCCGGCAACGAACTCCCAAAGTGGAGACCGTGCCGTCAACTTGAGCCGTCGAAGCAGCCGGCGAGCGGGTTGGACTGAGTCGTTTCGGCGAGGGAGCTGACGGTGTATGTCGATCCCCGGGCGGCTCTGCCGGGGATCGGAATCTATTGCCTTCGAAGGCTGCAAGCGGGACGCCGACACGCTACCGTCAACGCTCGCACGGACACTGCTATTGCTTGGGGAGGTCAGATGAACCTACGCAGACGGATAACAGCCGCTGCTATGGGTGCGATAGTCACGACTGCAACTCTGGCTGTGAGTGGCACGGCGACCGCCGCCACACCAGTACCGGCTCAGCAGGGCATCACTCACGAGGAAAACCCCCGCGTCCCGGAGGGCGCGGTGTGGACCGAGGCATACTTCCCATCCGCCGACGGCAGTGACGTCGAGCTGCACGCCGACGTCCTCCGGCCGGCGAACCTGCCGTCCGACGCCAAGACGCCGGTGATCCTCGCCGTCGGCCCCTACTTCAGCCACGCCGGCCAGACGGGACCGGAGGGTTGGACCGCGACCGGCCCGTCCAACCGGTTCGAGGACTTCACCAGGGGCACCGACCTCTTCGCCCGCGGCTACAGCTATGTCATGGTCGACCTGCGCGGCTTCGGTGGAAGCACCGGCTGCCTCGACTGGGTGGGGCCCGGCGAGCAGGCCGACGTGAAGGCCGCAATCCGGTGGGCGGCGAAGCAGCCGTGGTCGACGGGCAAGGTGGGCATGTACGGCAAGTCGTACGACGCCGTGACCGGCCTGGTCGGCAACAACCTGCGTATCGGCGCGCTGAAGGCCGTCGTCGCCCAGGAGCCGCTGTGGAACATGTACCCCTACCTCTTCAGCAACGGCGTCCCCCGGCCCAACGTGACCGGCACGCCGAACGCCTACAACGGCATCGCCACGATGGCGGCGCTGGCCGACGACACCGACCACTACAAGGCCAACGCGACCTACGAGAAGAGCCATCCCGAGTGTCTCTCCGACAACCTCACGAACAACAACAACCCCGACCCTGACTCGCCCTACTGGAGCGCCCGGAACCTCGCCGCGCAGGCAAGGGGCACGAGCACGCCCCTGTTCATCACGCAGGGTTTCATCGAGAACAACACCAAGCCCGAGGACGTCGAGAAGTACCTCGCCAACCACAACGGCGTGGAGCGGGGCTGGATGGGCCAGTGGGAGCACGTCCGCGGTAACGAGAGGAACTCCCAGGGCCAGTTGCTACAGGGCCGCGCCGACTTCTTCGGCGAGGTCATGCGCTTCTACGACCGCTACCTGAAGATCATCAAGCCGGAGGTCCAGGACCCCGCCTTCGGCATCGAGGACAGCACCGGCGTATGGCGCGAGCAGTCGACGTGGCCAACCCCATCGTCGTCCACCGTGGCGGATCTGCCGGACGGGCAGTACGTCGACGACGGCCGCCCCTCGACGCTGGCCGCGCAGACCGCGACCGACGGCGAGCAGTGGGACATGGAGCACTACACCGACCCCGCCCCGCAGGTGACGAGGGGCCTTTCCGTGGTGCCGTTGGCCGGTGACACGCACAGCTACTTCAGCTGGTCCACGCCGACCACCTCCCGGCTTCGGATCACCGCCACGCCCCGGTTCACGATGGACGCCAGCGCATCCGGCAATGTCATGGTGCGGCTATGGGACGTCGCGCCGAACGGCACCGCCGTGATGTTCGATGAGAACGTCGCGCTGGTCAGGCAAGCGGGCCGGGTCGCGTTCGACCTGAAATCCACCGACTGGACCTTCGAGGAGGGCCACCAGCTCGGGATCCAGGTCGGGACTATCGGCGTCAGCGGCTGGCGCGGCACCCCGAGCGGCAACACGATCCAGGTCACCGGAGCGCGGCTGAGCCTGGCACTGCAGGACCCACAGCTCGACGTGCCGACTCAGGGCGACCGCTCGCCGTTCCTCAACACCTACCTGAGGCAATACACCAAAACGCTCACCGGCGTTGGCGAGGGCACCTTCCCGCTCGCCCTCGGCACCCGGCACTGAGCGACCTCTAGAGAGGAGCGGCCTGCCCGGCCCCGGCCGGGCAGGCCGCTCCTCTCTGTCAAGCCGAACTCGGCGGTTCCTGGTCGTCGCCATACAATCATCGGCCAAGGAGCGCGGTGCTGCTGGTCCTGGAGGGCCTGGCATCTTGGCAAGGAGTTCCGGCACCAGGCCAGCCCCGGGTGACAGCCCGGGGCCGATCCAGTCCCGGCTGGCTGGCTGGCTGCGTGCTCGAGGACTGCGGTGACGCGGTCGCCGCAGGCGTGAAGCCGCGCAGGCGCAAGGCGTGCGCCGCGAAGCGGATCCGGTAAGCGCCGGGCGCCGCCCGTTGTGGGGGAATCTGGCGGCGCCCGGTACCGGGCCGTGTCCCGGAGCAAGGTTTGGACGGAAGGCCGGGGTCGTTGCCCTCGGCGGTTCACTGCCTGGGGCGGCCCGGTGCAGAAGTCCATCGGACCCCGGTCCTCCGCGCGGTGAAGAGTATCGGCGCCCACTGACACACGAGTGCCGGTTATAGCGAATTTAATCCGCCAATAAGCTGTCGATCAGCCATTGTCGTTCGCTCATCGAGGAGGTGCGCGGCGTTCCGATCGACGTGAAGCGGCGCGGCTCTCCTGGCTGGAGGACGGCTGTTCTTTCAGCTCAACGACCGAACCCGCGGCTGTGAAGGCCGCACAACTACTACGCCGGCTCGCCGCCGCTGCCTCATCTCGAGCATGGCGAGGTGGCTCATGAAGGTGTCGGTGGTGGCGCCGTGCCAGTGCTCCTCGCCGGGTGGGCAGATGACGGTGTCGCCGGGGCGTACGCATACGACGGTTCCGTCGCGGGGTTCCTACCAGCCCGACGCCGTCGGTGACGTGGAGGGTCTGGCCGACGGCGTGGGAGTGCCAGTTGGTGTGGGCGCTTGGGGTGAAGCGGACGAGGGCGACGACCATCCGGGAGGGCTCCTGCCCTTGGTAAATGGGGGTGACTTGACATCCTCCCCCGCCTAAAGCTAAAGGCGGGAGATTCCCGTTTCCAGCGCCGTACGAGGTCGGCGCTGGGTGGGTGGTCGACAGGAAGCCTTTCGGTTCCTGTCCCGGGCTGCCCGCCCGGTGTGTGGGGGCGGCGCCTCGGCGGCGTCCCTGATGTTGATCGCGGCGTTCACGTCAGCGTTGGCCTGGTGTCCGCAGGACCCACACCGGAACACCGCTTGGCTTTCACGGTTGTCCCGGTCGGTGTGCCCGCAGCGGGCGCACCGCTGAGAGGTGAACGCGGCAGGCACCCTGGCGATTCGGGTGCCGGTGGTACGCGCACGGTTGGCCAAGGCCGCGTGGAACAGGCCCCAGCCCTTGTCGAGGATCGCCCGGTTCAGCCCGGCCTTCGCGGCCACGTTGATGCCGGGCTCGGCGACGGTGCCCTTCGCGGTGGTGGTCATGGCCTTGATGTTGAGGCGTTCGAGCTTGACGACCGCGTGCTGGGCGCAGAGCCGGTTCGCCGCCCACGCCAGGAAGTCGCGGCGCCGGTTACGGATCTTCGCCTCGGTCCGGGCAATCTCGGCACGGACCTTACGGGCGCGGTGGGAGGTCTTGGCGCCGCGGTTGCGGCGTGCGGTCTCCTGCCGGCCGGCCTTCGACTTGAGTCGGGCCAGGTCGCGTTCCTGACCCGCAGTGGTGAAGGTGCGGTGCCACATGCGGCCGTCGGACATCGCCAAGGCGACCTTCACGCCACGGTCGACACCCACCACGGTGTCTGGTCGGGCGTGCACCGTGGGCGTCTTGACACCGGTGTGGACGCCGAAACCAACGTGCCAGGCGACACCGTCGAAGGACACCACCGCGTGACGAACTATCCCGCCCAACGGGCGGGACCAGCGGAACTTGACCTCGCCGACCTTCGGCAGGGTCACCGCACCCCAGCGCCGGTTGAGCCGGCGCACCTGAATCGCCTGCCCGGGGAACGGGACCGACAGCCGGGCACAGCGTCGTTTACGGGTCGGCGCCCCGGCGGGGTGCTGCGGGTTCCACCAATTCTGGTACGCCTGGTCCAACTGGCGCAGCACCTGCTGACCGGACTGTGCCGGCAGGTCCGCAACCCAGTCAAAATCCTTACGCGCCTGCGTCAGATAGGCGCACTGCGCGGTGACTCCGAGCGTGACCTTGCGCTGCTGCCAGGCGAACTGGCGCTGCTCCAACGCCGTGTGGTAAAGCCAGCGGCATGTGTGCCCCCACGAGGCCAGCCGATCCGCCTGCTCCTCGGTGGGATACAGCCGGTACTTCCGACCCATGTCCGCCCTCACGCTCCACATCATACACTTGGTTTATGGCCGACACCTACCCCATCCGCACCGGCAGACATTGCACCTTCCTGCTTCACGCCCACTTGGTCTTCGTCACGAAGCACCGAGCACGAGTCTTCACCGACGAACACCTGCGCTACCTCGAACAAGTCATGCGCCAGGTGTGCGAACAGTTCGAATGCGAACTGGTCGAGTTCAACGGCGAGGACAACCACGTCCACCTACTGGTGAACTTCCCACCCAAGGTGACCCTGTCCAAACTGGTCAACTCCCTCAAAGGCGTGTCCTCCCGCTACCTGCGCCGCGACTACCCCAACATCCACCGCCACTTCTGGCGCGACACCCGCCTATGGTCCGGCTCCTACTTCGCCGGCTCCCTCGCAGACGCACCCCTGTCAGCCCTGCACCAGTACATCGAGCAGCAAAACCGGCCAGGTTAGAGCACGCTCGGGCCTTGGCGACCCTCCCGCGCGGGCCTTCACCCCCGCCCCAAAAGGCTCCGCACGGCCGCAGGGTCGGCCGAGCGGAGCCGGTCAGGAAACCTCAGGTCAGCCGAGGGTGGCGGTGTCGATGACGAATCGGTAGCGGACGTCGGAGGCGAGGACCCGGTCGTAGGCGTCGTTGATCTTGTCGGCGGAGATGACTTCGATGTCGGCGCCGATGTGGTGTTTGGCGCAGAAGTCGAGCATCTCCTGGGTCTCGCGGATGCCGCCGATCATCGACCCGGCGTAGGAGCGTCGAGCGCCGATGAGGGAGAAGACGTTGAGGGTCAGCGGTTCGGCGGGGGCGCCGACGTTGACGAGGGTGCCGTCGACCGCGAGCAGGCCGAGGTAGGCGTCGACGTCGATGGGCGCGCTGACCGTGTTGATGATCAGGTCGAACCGGCCGGCGAGCTGCCCGAAGGTGTCCGGGTCGCTGGTGGCGTAGTAGTGGTCGGCTCCCAGGCGGAGTCCGTCCTCCTGCTTCTTGAGCGACTGGGACAGCACGGTCACCTCGGCGCCCAGGGCGTGGGCGATCTTGACTGCCATGTGTCCCAGCCCGCCGAGGCCGACGATGGCGATCTTCTTGCCCGGGCCGGCGCCCCAACGGCGCAGCGGCGAGTAGGTGGTGATGCCGGCACACAGCAGCGGCGCGGCGGCCGCGAGGTCGATTCCCTCGGGCACCGACAGGACGAAGTCCGCGTCGACCACGACGCGGGTGGCGTAGCCGCCCTGGGTGATGGTGCCGTCCCGGTCGGTTCCGGCGTAGGTGGCCACCATGCCCGCCAGGCAGTACTGCTCGTCGCCGTTGCGGCAGTTGATGCAGTCCCGGCAGGAGTTGACCATGCAGCCGACCCCGACCCGGTCCCCGACTTGGTGGCGGATGACCTCGGAGCCGACCTCGGTGACGATGCCGACGATCTCGTGGCCGGGCACCAGCGGGTAGGGCTGGGGTCCCCAGTCACCGCGGACGGTGTGGATGTCGGAGTGGCAGATGCCCGCATACTTGATCTCGATGAGGACGTCTTTGGGGCCGACGTGCCGCCGCTCGATGATCACGGGGGCCAGCGGCTCGGACGGGCTGGGTGCTGCGTAGGCGTGCACACGCACGATGCTTGCTCCTGTTTCTTCGTGACGAGGTTTGGCCGCGGCGCGGCCGGTTGTGCCTGCCGGCACCCACCCCGAGCAGAACGTGGGGGTGCCGGGCCGTGCAGGATAGCGCTAACGCCGCTTGACGAGTGGGCTCAGGCGAGCGGCTCGCTGTTCGGCGTGGTCGCCAGCGCCGACGAGGTCGGCAAAGAATGGTCGCCGTCGTCCTCAGCGGCGCATCCGGCGAGGACGACACGTCCGTCCCACGGCGGGCTCAGTGGCTAGTCGTCGCGTTCATCGTCATCCAGGAAACCTCGCCTGTGGTCTGGTGGGGAGTCTCTGATGAAAGGTGTACTGACAGGGCATCCCTGGCCACGTGTGCGGCAGCGTCCCGGCGGAGCCGGGACACGGTGGTTCCGGGCGTGGTGACGGGCTTGCCGTGGTGTGGCAGGGTGCGGCAAGCTGGGTGGTGGTGGGAAGAGCGACCACGTTGTCGGCCCCTTGCGGGGTCTGACCTTTCGCCGGAAACGGCCTTGTCGGCGCTCTTCCCGCCCCTATGTGTGCGCTGGTGGTGGGCCCTTTCAGTCGGCGGCCTCACCACTTTCGCCGTCGCTGGAACTCCCGCTATCCGGGCGGTCGCCGTCGTCATCGTGGTCGACGAGGATGATTTTCTTGCCGGACACCGCTTTCAGTTGGGCGATCAGCCGGCGGGCATGGGTGTGTGGGTCGACACCGCGGGTGTAGTAGTCGTGGCCGAGATCAGTGTAGGGCTGCTCGGCGTAGAGGCTTCCCTGGGCGGGCATCTCTGACGCGCCACCGCCGCAGGAGCAGCAGGCCACCGCCCGCATCGCGCTCGAACCTGGCCGAGTTGTCGTCGCTGCTCGACGCGGAAATCAGCGCCCGGCTGCCGGAGTCGCAGCGGCCGCTGGTGGTGGACCCGGAGGTGCTCGACGTCGCACTGCCGCTGTCTGGCAAGGCGGCCGAAGGTGGACTTGCGTGCTGCCGAGGGGCTTGCGGGCGTTGTATCCGGTGAGCTGCGTCGCCGATCACCTGCGCATCGACCTGGTCATCGACGCCCTCCACGCCGCGCAGCACACCCGGGGCAACCTCGACCGAGCCGGCCGCCTGCGGCCTCGCCGCCGACGCCGCCGGCCCGGTCATCGCGCCCCGCCGTTGATCATCGGTGCGGACCCAGGTGCGCAACGTCTCCCGGTTGCCCCCGAGATCGTCAGCATCTGGGCGATCGTCGCCCCGGGGCGAGACCGTACAACGCGACCGCGTCGGCCTTGAACTCGGCGGGGTAGTGCTTCATCACCATCTGTGAGGGACTCCTGATCTCCCCGCACCATCACGATCCAAGGTTCAAGTGTCCAGGACCAGGGGCCAACTCCCCGAGCTGCAGGACAACCCTGCTGACACCACCGCACTCGTCCGGGTTCTGCCACGTCTACGGCCGCGGCAAGGGCCAGGCCCAGCTGATCCCGGGTGGCCGTACTCTTTCTGGAGACAGGTCGCACCTCGTAGCGGAGACCGCTGTCCAATGTGGTCTTGTTGCTCGCGGGGAAGGCGTGCGGCGCCTCCCGTGGGCTGAAAGGCAGTCTGGAGCAACGAATCCGGCAGCGAACGGGTCTACGAACGCAAATATTTACTGATACCGTCACGCTGCGTCGCGTGCCCTGATCCCGCATGCGGTCGGGTGGATGACGCGATTCTTTTCGGGAGCAAGGCCCAGGAGAGGGACGGGGACCGTACATGCGTTTAAGACGGCTACTAGCGGCCGCGATGGCGGCAACCATGCTTGCGGTTGTGCCGGGAACCCCGGCATTCGCCGCTACTGGGGACTTTGTCACCCGCGCCGCCGTCGAACTCCTCGGCAGGCATCAGGGCTACGGGTTCGCAGGGAGTGGCGTGAACACCGCCACCGGAAACTACACCCAGGCGGCGATGGACCTCAGCTTCTCCAGCAGGCTGCTCGCTTGGGGGCGTACCTACAACTCGCTGATCACGGAGAGTGGACCGCTGGGTCGCGGCTGGACCACGGCGTTGAGTGCTCACCTGGTCACCGGCGACAGCGGGGCGGCGTTCCACGACGACGACGGGCGGGTGCTGACCTTCAGCTCCGATGGTAGCGGCGGCTACCGCCGGCCGCAGGACCTCAACGCCGATCTCACCAAGGCTGCCGATGGCACTTTCGCGCTGCGCTCCCTGTCCGGCGAGACGTGGATCTTCGATGCCTCCGGCCGGATGTCCGAGCGTAAGACGGAGGGGCAGAGTGTGACGTTCGGTTACGACAGCGCGGGTCGACTGGCATCGGCGATGCACTCGGCTGGACTCGGGCTGTCTCTGTCGTACGACGCTGACGGCCGGTTGACGAAGGCGGCGGCGACCGACGGCCGGGAGGTGCTCTACGAATACTCGGCGGATGGTGCGCTCGCGTCGGTGAAAAGGCCGGGCGGCGCGGTGACCCGGTACGCCACGACGTCCGACGGGCTGATCACCGAGGTGCTCGACGCGGATGGCGGTCGCGTGGTGAAGAACTCGTACGACGGCGCCGGCCGCGTATCGCACCAGGACTTGAGCGGCGGCGTGGGGACGGACTTCGCTTACGACGACACCGCTGGTGTCACGACGGTGACCAGCACATCGACCGGCACCAAGCTCACCTATCAGCACAGCCCTTCTGGGCGGCTGGTGAAGGTTACCGACCCGGCAGGGAACTCGGTCAACCGGACGTTCGATGACAACGGTCGGCTGGTCTCGGTAAGCAACCGGGGCGGTACGGTGACCAGGCTGGAGTACGACGCGCGCGGCAACCTCGTGCGTCGCGTTTGGGGCACGGTGACCACGACGTACGCCTACGACGCGCAGGACCGGCTGACCGCCGTGACCGACGCGGCTGGTCAGGTCACTGGCCGGGCCTACACCGGCGACAGCCGCGTACCCAGCGAGGTGACCCACCCCGACGGCGCCAAGGCGCGCAACACAGTGGTGAACGGGCTGGTCACCGAGAGCGTGGATCCGACCGGCGTCAAGACCACCTACGGCTACGACGGCGCCCGCCGGCTGACCGCGGTCACCGACGCCACCGGCAAGACCACGCGGTTCGGCTACGACTCGGCCGGACGCCGCACCTCGGTGCAGTTGCCGTCCGGCACCACCACCCGCTACGACTACGACGCGGCGGGACGGATCACTACGACCACGACCGCCTCGGGCGCCGTGACCCGCTACCGCTACTCGACTGCGGGACGGCTGCTTGACACGACCGACCCCAGCGGCGCGGTCACGGCGAGTACCTATGACGAGGTTGGCAGGCAGGCCAGCAGCACGGATCCGCTGGACCGCAAGACCACCTACACCTACGACGGCGAGGGCAACCTGGCAACCTCGACCGATCCGGCCGGTGGGGTGAGTCGGTACGCCTACGACGCGCAGAGCCGGCTCAGCAGCGTGACCGACCCGACCGGGATCGTCGTCCGCTACAGCTACGACGCCGACGGTCGGCAGACCGAGGTCACCGAGGCGGCGGGTACTGAGGCAACGAGCTACGACGCGCACGGAAACGTCACCACGACGGTCGACGCAACCGGGCACAAGACGAGCTACGAGTACGACGCACTGGACCGCGTCGTCGCGACGACCGATGCGGCCGGAGCGACGACCAGGACGACCTATGACCCGACGGGGCGAGTGGTCGCCGTCACGGACGCGCTGAGTGCGGTCACCCGGTACGAGTACGACGCCGCAGGGCGGCAAGTAGCGGTGATCGACCCACTCGGCAACACCACGCGGTACGAGTATGACGCCGCGGGCCGGCTGATCAAGAAGATCATGCCAACCGGCGGGGCGTACAGGTACGCCTATGACGAGGACGGGCGCCTGATTTCCCAGACGACCCCAGCCGGACTCGTGACGCGCTACGGGTACAACGCCGACAACCAGATCACCAGCATCACCGATCCGCGCGGGGGTGTGACCCGGTACGAGTACGACTCCCGCGGGCTGCGGATCAAGATGACCAGCCCGGGCGGTGCCGTGCGACGGATGGAGTACGACGCCGCCCGGCAGATGATTGCGGCCATCGACCCCAACGGGGCCACGACACGGTACGCGTACGACGTGGCGGGCAACCTGAGCAGCCTCACGGATGCCAAGGGTGCTGTCACTAAGTACACCCATGACGCCTCGGGGCGGGAGACCTCGGTCACCGATCCGCTCGGTCGGAAGACGGAGCAGACGTTCGACGCGGCCGGTAACCTCACCGCAGTCACCGATCCTGCTGGCAAAACGCTGCGCATGGAGTACGACGCGGCCGGGCGGCCGACCCGGCGGATCGGGGACGACGGCGCGGAGGTGTCCTACGGCTACGACGGCGTGGGGCGACGTACCAGCATGTCCGACGCCAACGGGACCACCAGCTACGCGTACGACCTGGTGGGCAGGTTGCTGAAGGTCACCCATCCGGACGGGTCGGCCTTCACCTCCAGCTACGACGCCGCAGGACGGCGGGTGGGTTTGCGCTACCCGGACGGCCTTGCGATCGATTACCAGTACAACGGGGACGGTGCCCTGACCGGGCTGTCCGACCCTCGGGCCGGCGACGTGGCGTACACACTCGACGCCGACGGACGTCTCCTCACCGAGGCTTTGCCCAAAAAGTGGTCGCGTGCCTACCGCTACGACGGTGGGCTGCTCGCCAGCTACCAGGAGTACCGCGCCGGGGCGCCGGCCGAGGACGCCACGCTCACCCGCAACGCGGACGGGCGGGTTACCCAACTCGTCGATCCCACTCCAGGCCGTAAATATCAGTACACGTACGACGCCGCCGGGCAGTTGCTGTCGGCGAATGGCCAGGTCGGTGGCACGCTGCGGGCGACGTACGATGCGGTGGGCAACCGGACCAGCATCACCCGCGGCAATGTGCAGACGTCACTGAGCTACGACGCGGCCGATCAGTTAGTGGCGGCCGACACCGGCTCCAAGCACGTCGCCTACAGCTACGACCCCTCGGGCCGACTAGTGCACCGGACCGGCCCGAACGACGAGCTCACCGTGGCGTACGACTCCTTTGGGCTGCCGACGACCACCACGCAAAGCAGCGGTGGTGTGACGCAGACCAGTGCGGCCACCTACGACGGTGACGGGCTGCTCACCCGGATGGCCACCACCAGACAGCCGGTCAACGCGCCGCCGCAGACCAGTACCGTCAGCTACCAGTGGAGTGCCGGGGTAGGCGACCCGCAGGTCCTCGCGCAACGCGGGGATAACGCCGCCGCCTTCGTCTACGGTTACGGCCGAGTGTCCGCCGACACCAGCAGTGGTACGGCCACGTTCGCCCGGGACACCTTCGGATCGACAATCCAGACCGCGGACACCGCAGCCTGGGCGCAGGCGGGCGACTACGACGTCTTCGGTGCCCCGCACAGCGCCGGCACACCGTCGGTGTACAACCCGGCGTTCGGCTACCGCGGCGAGTTGGGCTACCGCGGCGAACAGCCCGCGGGTTCGCTGCTGTACCTCCGCGCACGCACCTACGACGCGGGTGTCGGCCGCTTCACCGCTCGCGACCCGATCACCAACTTCGTTGGCCGAACCGACACCGCCAGCCCGTACTCGTACGCCAACAACGATCCTGTGAACCTCGTCGATCCGTCCGGCAAGATACCGGACCCGTACGATACGCCGGGCTATGGGTTCATCGGTGGTGACGGCCTTGGCCCCGATCCTGGCGTTCCCGACCTGGAGTGTGTGCCGCCGGGAGGTTCGCTCGAGTCGCACCCCAAGCTGTTCCAAGGCAAGGGACCGCTGTGCACCCGGGGAAGCATCCCGGAAAGCTGCCTGAACGCAGAAGAGATCTGCCTGAACAAGCTCTGGTGGGCACATCAGCCAGAGCGCGCCGCCCAGGCGTTCACCATTCATGAGCTGAATTACCAACGGGAGGGCTGGTTCGAGAGCTGGTGGCATTCGACGAGCGGTGGCGCCACGACGATCAGTGACGACGTCGACTGGGAGGTCGGAGACAAGAACTCGGACTATGAGATCGGATTCAACGGCTTCGCCATTGACATCGTCACCGAGGAAAGCAAGATGTTCGAGGTCAAGCGCTGGGTCGGCAACAGCACGGTGGCCGTGGTCACGGCACAGCTGCTCCGCTATCAGTTGACCGTCAAGCGATGGTTCGACATCGACTTCACGCCCAGCACCGAGCTAGCGAAGTGGGCGTCGAGTTTCGAGGTCCACGAACACTGGTACAGCTGGGGTAGCAGAGTGTACGTGTGGGGTCTCGGGAATCAACCGGGCCACATCTACTTCGCGAAGGACGACAAGGCTCCGGACAGGGTCCGCGCCAAGGTGGACGCCGACAACAACTGGGACACCATTTTGGGCCTGGTGGGTATCGGCATCAGAACCGGCGGGGCTCCCGCTCCCGCACCGGCGGCGCCGAGGCCGATCCTCGTTCCCTAGGAGGCGCTCCCGGAGCCATCGGGCTGAACCGGCCGAGCGCAACGGCATCGTCCCCGAGCCGCCCAGGCGGCTCGGGGACGATGCCGTTCTGTACGGGCCTGTGCTGCTCACCCGACCAGAGGGGTCGGCGGTGCTCGTTACAAGCGAGCATGATGGGGCGGGCCGGGCCCAACTCGGCAAGCATCACGAAAAGGAGCCGCGGGAATGTCTGACCGGCCAGCTGCGATTCAGCTCGCACAAGACGGCGATGACCTGCTCTACGCGCCAGGCATACGTGAGTTCATCGAGCCGTCACTGGGAGCCGACCGCGTCACGGCCTACGAGACGCTGATGGTGATGGCCCTCCTCTGGCCCGCGCTGCGCGCGTTCGGCGCCGTGAGGTGGGAGCGCTACGGCAGTGACCAGCTGAAGGCGCTGTTCGAGCTGAGACGTCACCGTGAAGGCATGCCGGTGGACGACCTGAGCTACGTCCTTGATCTCGACGACGTCGAGTCGTTGCTGGATGGGTTGGAGCGGCTGGGGCACCTGACCCGTTCGACCGGGCCGACGGGCGACCAGACACGCTGCCTCCGGATCACCGAGCGGGCTGAGCGGATCGTGGACGAGTACCTGGAGCGGATGGCCGACCAGCAGGCACTGCTGTTCGACTCGGTCGCCCCCGACCGGCTGACCCTGCTTCGCCACGTCTGCCTGCGCATGGATTCGAACGTCGACGCCCGCTTCAAGCGGGAGATGCGGGAGGTGTCCGGGGGGGCCTCGCTCGACGGGGACGTCCGCCGGTTTGAATACGAAGTGGACCTGCTCTATGACCCTGCCGTGCGCGAGTTTCTGGGGCCGTTGAGCCCCGGTCAGATCCTCAACTACGAGACCGCGGTGGCCCTACGCGCGGCGGTGTTCTCGTTGAAGGATTTCGCTGGAGGCCCGCGCATGGACCGGGGGACGATGCAGTTGCTGTTGCGGTTGCATCGGCATTCGGGGGGCATGCCGGTGGCCGAGATGATCGCCGATCTCGACCGCGGCGATTCGGTGCGGCTGCTGGACGAGGCCGAGCGCATGGGGGCGGTCACCCGTTCGCCGAGCCCGGCCGGCGACGGCATAGTTTTGGTCCGCCTCACCGCGGCGGTCGGACGACGGATGGATGAGTATCTGCGCGGCCTGACCGACGAGCTGGCATGGAGACTTGACGGCGTAGCTCCGGAGCAGCTGCCCGCGGTCCGCGACGCGTGCTGGCGGATCGCCATGAACCTACCCGGCTTGGTCAGCAGCCGTCAGTAGCCGGCACCGCGACGGAGCGATGGACGTTTCCTGGATCTCATACGGGACGCCCGGTTGCTCCCGGCCGTCGGGAATGACGAGGCGCAAGACGTCGTCCCCCGGTTGTCACCGCGATGACACGATCTTCCCTCCGACCGGGCGGTGAGCAGCTTGTCCGTCCGCTTGTTCCTGCGGCCCTGCGTGTCCGCCCGTGTCCCCGCCTGGTACTGATGCCGGCACTACCCGCCCGAGTTCAACCGTTGCTGATTCCATAGTCGGATGTCAGCAATCCCAGCCTTTCGGCTGGGAAGGTCCGTGATGGTGTCACCGGAGCGCA
>NZ_JBLROA010000103.1:0-13685 GCF_047921505.1 Micromonospora sp. SL1-18
CACCGCGCACCGCGCACGGGTGGGACACACCGGCTGCCGTACCGCCTTAGGGTGGTCAGGGTGGCGACCCTTCTGCTTCTGCGACACGGCCGGACCACCGCGAACGCGGACGGCGGGCTGGCCGGCCGGCAGCCGGTCGAGTTGGACGAGACCGGCCGTGCTCAGGCCACGGCCGTCGGCGAGCGGCTGAACGGACTGCCTCTGGCGGCGGTGGTGACCAGCCCGCTGATCCGCTGCCGGCAGACCCTGGAACTGGCGCTGCCGCAGGCCGAGCCGGTGGTGGAGGAGAGGTTGATCGAGTGCGGGTACGGCAGCTGGGAGGGGCAGCCGCTGAAGAAGCTGGCCAAGGAGCCACTCTGGCCGGTGGTCCAGCAGCATCCCAGCGCCGCCGCCTTTCCCGACGGGGAGTCGATGGCGGCGATGTCGGCACGGGCGATCGCCGCGGTGCGTTCCTGGGATGCACGGGTCACCGCCGAGCACGGGCCGGAGGCGGTCTGGCTGGCGTGCAGCCACGGTGATGTGATCAAGGCGATCGTGGCGGACGCGCTCGGCGTACACCTGGATCTTTTCCAGCGGATCGTGGCGGACCCGGCGTCGGTGACGGCGATCCGCTACACGCCGCTGCGGCCGTTCCTGGTCCGGCTCAACGACACCGGCGGCGACCTCGCGGGGCTGGTGCCACCGCCGCGCAAGCGGCGCCGTCGAGGGGCGCGTACGTCGGATTCGGACGCGGCCGTGGGCGGTGGTGCGGGGGTGGCCCCGTGAGCGCGAGGAGTGAGCCGGTCTTGCGAGCCCCGCGGTCGCGAACTGAGGTGAATCAATGAGTCGGTCCGCCACGCCCGGGAAGTGCCACCGTGGGCCCCGGCGTTTCGCCCTGGGCGGATTCAGCGTCGGTGCGCTACGCGGCGGCTCCAGCCTACGGATAGGGTCGTGGGTATGACCCACCAGGTGCACGCCTTCGAGCCGCCGGAGCGGTTCGTCGCCGGAACCGTCGGCCCGCCGGGGGAGCGTACGTTCTTCCTCCAGGCGCGCGGCGGTGGCCGGCTGGTCAGCGTCGCGCTGGAGAAGGTCCAGGTGTCCCTGCTGGCCGAGAAGCTGGAGGAGTTGCTCGCCGAGGCGCAGCGCCGGTTCGGCGTGCAGCTGCCCGAGGCGCCCGCCGCGGCCGGCGACAACGACCCGCTGGACATCCCGGTCGACGAGGAGTTCCGGGTCGGCACCCTGGGCCTGGCCTTCGACGTGGACACCGCCAGTGTCGTGATCGAGGCGATCGCCGTCGGTGAGACGGAGGCCGAGGTCGCGCTGGGCGGCGCCGACGACGATGAGGACGAGGTACCGGACGAGCCGGACGACGACCTGGACCGGCTCCGGGTACGGCTGACTCCCGAGGCGACCCGTGCGTTCATCGAGCGGGCCCGCCGCGTGGTGAACGCCGGCCGCCCGCCCTGCCCGCTCTGCGGCCAGCCGCTGGACCCGGCCGGCCACCTCTGCCCGCGGCACAACGGTTATCACCGGTGACCTCGTCGGAACTTCAGCCCCGACAGGACGGCGCTGCCGCGCTACGGCTGCTCTGCGACGGTGAGCTTGCCCTGGAGGGGCGGCTGGTCGACGCCTCCAACACGACTCTGCGCGGGATCCTCACCCTGGACGGGCTGACCGCCCGCTGCGTCTACAAGCCGGTCCGGGGCGAGCGGCCGCTCTGGGACTTTCCGAACGGTACGCTCGCCGGCCGGGAGGTCGCGGCGTACCTGGTGTCCCGGGCCACCGGGTGGGATCTGGTGCCGCCGACCGTGCTGCGGGACGGGCCGTTCGGGCCCGGCTCCTGCCAGCTCTGGATCGACGAGCCGGACGACACCGAGCCGCTGGTCGGGTTCGTGCCGGCCGCCGCGGTGCCGCCGCGCTGGTTCCCGGTAGCCGCGGCCCGCGACGACGACGGGACCCCGTACGCCCTCGCCCACGCCGACGACCCGCGCCTGGCCCGCCTCGCCGTCCTCGACGCGGTGCTCAACAACGCCGACCGCAAGGGTGGCCACGTGATCGTGGGCCCGCACGACCGGATCTACGGGGTGGACCACGGCGTCTGCTTCCACGTCGAGGACAAGCTGCGTACGGTGCTGTGGGGCTGGGGCGGCCGGCAGCTCCCGCCGGACGCGGTGGAGATGCTCGACGGGCTCGCCGGGCAGTTCGCCGGCCCGCTCGGCGATGAGTTGTCCGAGCACCTGACCGTCGGCGAGATCGCCGAACTGAAGGCCCGGGTGGACCGGCTGCGTGGCACCGGCCGGTTCCCGCTGCCCCCGCAGGACTGGCCGGCGATGCCCTGGCCGCCCATGTGACCTGCTGTCGTGTTGATCACTCCGGGCCCAGCAGCTGAGCGCCTGACGGATCGTTAGGCTGGCGGTCATGGAGTCTTGGGCAGGACACGAGGTGCCACGGCTGCCGGGCAGGGGCCAGCCACTGAGGTTGTACGACGCGGCGCGGCAAGGTGTCCACCCCAGCCAGCCGGACGGGGTCGCCTCGATGTACGTCTGCGGCATCACCCCGTACGACGCGACCCACCTCGGGCACGCCGCCACCATGATCACCTTTGATCTGGTGCAGCGGATGTGGCGGGACACCGGCCTGCCCGTGCGGTACGTGCAGAACGTCACCGACATCGACGACCCGCTGCTGGAGCGGGCCGAGCGCGACGGCGAGGACTGGAAGGTCCTGGCCATGCGGGAGACGGCCCTGTTCCGGGAGGACATGGAGGCGCTGCGGATGATTCCGCCGGCGCACTACGTCGGGGCGATCGAGTCCATCCCGGACATCGCCGAGAAGATCCTTGTGCTGCTCAAGGAGGGCGCGGCGTACCGGCTCGACGACGGCACCGGCGACGTCTACTTCGACATCACCGCCGCGCCGGCGTTCGGCTACGAGTCCAACCTGTCCCGGCAGCAGATGCTGGAGATCTTCCCGGAGCGCGGTGGCGACCCGGACCGGGCCGGCAAGCGCGACCCGCTCGACCCGCTGCTGTGGCGCGGCGCCCGGGAGGGCGAACCGTCCTGGCCGGGCGGCGAGCTGGGCGCCGGGCGGCCCGGCTGGCACATCGAGTGCGCGGTGATCGCGCTGAACCTGCTCGGCGACCGGATCGACGTGCAGGGCGGTGGCAACGACCTGCTCTTCCCGCATCACGAGTGCTCGGCGGCGCACGCCGAGCGGCTGACCGGCCAGGCGCCGTTCGCCGACCACTACGTGCACGCCGGCATGATCGGCCTGAACGGCGAGAAGATGTCGAAGTCCAAGGGCAACCTGGTCTTCGTCTCCCGCCTGCGGGCCGACCAGGTGGACCCGATGGCGGTCCGGCTGGCCCTGATGAGCGGGCACTACCGTACCGACCGCTCCTGGACCGACGACCTGCTCGCCACCGGGCAGCAGCGGCTGGCCCGCTGGCGTCGGGCTGCCGCCGTGCCGGCCGGCCCGTCCGGCGACGAGCTCCTCGCCGGGGTACGCGCCCGCCTCGCCGACGACCTCGACACTCCCGGCGCCCTGGCGGTGGCCGACGTCTGGGCCGAGCAGGCCCTGGCCGGCGTCGCCGACGACGCCGCCGCCCCGAAGCTCTTCGCGGACACCGTCGACGCCCTCCTCGGCATCCGCCTCTGACCCACCCCCCTTCCCGCCCGGCGAGCCCATCCGCCATCGGCGGGCGCCCTTTCACGGAAAGAGTGGCTATTTCGCCGCGGATAGCCACTCTTTCCGTGAATCCGCGGGCGACGCCACCCGAGGGCGGTCAGCCCAGGACGAGGCCGGGATCGGGGTCGGGGTCGGCGGTGGGGGCGGGGATCTTGTACTCCTCGGTGAGGGTGGTCATGGGGCCGGGCCAGGTGGCCTGGGCGACCTCGATCGGCTTGCGCCGCTCGTCGTACGCGATGTGCAGCAGGTGCAGCACCGGGGTGTCCGGCCGGATCTGGAGGATCTCCGCCTCCTCCCGGCTGGGCTGGCGGGCGCTGATCGTGTCGGTAGCGGTGGCGTATCGGCGGCCGGTGGCCTCTTCGGCCTCCTGGTAGAGCGGGCGGCCGAACGCCTCGGCCCGGTCGAGGGAGGTGCCGGCGGTGTCGGCCGGCAGGAACCAGGAGGCGCCCACCTCGACCGGTGATTCGTCGGTGCGGACCAGGTGCCGCCGGCAGAGCAGTTCGGTGCCGTCGGGCACGCCGAACGCGTCGGCCACCTCGGGCGGGGCCGGGGCGCGGCCGACGGAGACGAGCTGCTGCTTGTACCGGGCGGCGAGGTCCGTGTGGTAGCCGCGGAAGCCGCCGTATCGGCCGCGGGAGAGCCGGTTGAGCCGGCGCCGGGTGCCCCGGACGTACGTGCCGGAGCCGGGCTTGGTGATCAGGATGCCCTCGACCCGCAGCTGGTCGACGGCGCGCTGCACGGTCTGCTTCGCGACGCCGAACATCTCGGCGATGGCCGGGATGGACGGCAGCCGCTCGCCCGGCCCCCAGTCGCCGCGCCGCACCTGGGCCTTGAGCTGCGTGGCGATCTGCCGGTGCGGGAATTCGGCCGCACCCGGGTTGATCTGCATGCCCGCCTCCTCATGACAGCTAGGTTCCTAGGATGCCGTAGCGGAGGTAATCCCCGCCACCCCGGACACGAAAACCGGGCCCCGGAACGCTCCGGGGCCCAGTACGCCAGCGGCTACCAGGAGCCGGCGGTCGGGCCGGCGGAGCCGCCGCGGCGGCGCAGGTACTTCTCGAACTCCTGGGCGATCTCGTCCCCGGTCAGCGGGGTGATGCCGGCGTCGCCGACGCGCTCTTCCAGTTCGCGGACGTACTCGCCCAGCTCGGCGTCCTGGTCGGCGGCGCTGCGCACCCGCCGCTCCCACTCGGCCGCCTCCTCGGCCAAGTCGGCCATCGGCACCGGCAGGTCGAGCACCTCCTCGACCCGGTGCAGCAGCGCCAGGGTGGCCTTGGGACAGGGCGGGTTGTTGGCATAGTGCGGCACGTGCACCCAGAACGACACCGCGTCGACCTCGGCCCGGGTGCAGGCGTCGTGCAGCACCCCGACGATGCCGGTCGGCCCGTCGTAGCGGGTGGGGGTGAGCTGGTAGCGCTTGGCCGCGTCGACGTCCGACGCGCTGCCGCTGATCGGCAGCGGCCGGGTGTACGGCACGTCCGCGAGCAGCGCGCCGAGCAGCACCACCCGCTCGACCTCCAGGCTGTGGCAGATCTCGAGGACCTGCTCGCAGAAGGTGCGCCAGCGCATGCTCGGCTCGATGCCGCGGATCAGCACCACGTCCCGCTCGGTGCCCGCCGGGCTGGCCACCATGAAGCGGGTGGTCGGCCACTCCACCCGGCGGGTCTCGCCGTCGGCCATGGTGATGGTCGGCCGGCTCACCTGGAAGTCGTAGAAGTCCTCCGGGTCCAGCTCGGCCACCTGCCGAGCCTGCCAGACCTGCTCCAGGTGCTCCACCGCCGCCGTGGAGGCGTCCGCGGCGTCGTTCCAGCCCTCGAAGGCCGCGATCGCGACCGGCGAGCGCAGCACCGGCAGCCCGTCGAACTCGGTCACGCCGTCACCCCACCCCGTTCGTCGGGAGCGGTGCCGGGCCGCCGCCGCCCGGGCACCCGCCCGCCTGCGACAACTCCAGCTCGGCCGGCGGCCATAATTCGGCCTCCGCGCCGTTGGACGGCGCTCCGGACCGAATGAAGGCCGGGCGGCCATTTAATTCGGCCTCCGCGCCGTTGGACGGCGCTCCGGACCGAATGATGGCCGGTCTGACGCCGCGCCGCGACCTGGAGCTGTCGCACGGTCGCGTCCCTGATGTCCCTCACGTCCGCCAGCCTACGTGCCGGCGCCGGGCGCGGCTCGTCGGCCGCGCCGGTCCGCCCGGCGGACCACCCGGCCAAACCGGACGAATGGCGCTGGTGCCGCCGCTCACAGTATGTGGGAAGGGCGCGGTGCGCTGACCTGCCGCCGATTCGTCGCACTAACCTGAACTCTGTGCGGACTTCGTTGCTCGATGTGCTGGCCGAGCGGATCGTCGTCGCCGACGGGGCGATGGGGACGATGCTCCAGGCGGCCGACCTGACCCTGGACGACTTCGACGGCCTTGAGGGCTGCAACGAGATCCTCAACGTCACCCGGCCGGACGTCGTCCGCGGCGTGCACGAGGCGTACCTGGCCGTGGGGGCGGACTGCGTCGAGACGAACACGTTCGGCGCCAACCTGCCTAACCTCGCCGAGTACGGCATCGCCGGGCGGATCCGGGAGCTGTCCGAGGCGGGGGCGCGGCTGGCCCGGGAGGCCGCCGACGCGTACGCCACGCCGGAGCAGCCCCGCTTCGTGCTCGGCTCGATCGGCCCCGGCACCAAGCTGCCCACCCTCGGGCACGCCACGTACGCCTCGCTGCGCGACGCGTACCAGCAGAACGCCGCCGGCCTGATCGAGGGCGGCTCGGACGCGCTGATCGTGGAGACCTGCCAGGACCTGCTCCAGGTCAAGGCCGCGGTGATCGGGTCGAAGCGGGCGATGGCCGAGCTGGGCCGGCCGGTCCCGATCATCTGCCACGTCACCGTCGAGACCACCGGCACGATGCTGCTGGGCAGCGAGATCGGGGCGGCGCTGACCGCGATCGAGCCGCTCGGCGTGGATCTGATCGGCCTCAACTGCTCGACCGGCCCGGCCGAGATGAGCGAGCACCTGCGCTACCTGTCCCGGCACTCGCGGGTTCCGCTGTCGGTGATGCCCAACGCCGGGCTGCCCGTGCTGACCGCCGAGGGGGCACACTTCCCGCTGACGCCGGTGGAGATGGCCGACGGGCTCGAGCAGTTCGTCGCCGAGTACGGCGTCTCGCTGGTGGGTGGCTGCTGCGGCAGCACGCCGGAGCACATCCGGGTGCTGGTGGAGCGGCTGCGTGGGGTGCGGCCGGTGGCCCGGGAGCCGCGGTCCGAGGCGGGGGTGGCGTCCATCTACCACCATGTGCCGTTCGCCCAGGACGCCAGCGTCCTCATGGTGGGGGAGCGGACCAACGCCAACGGCTCCAAGGCATTCCGCGAGGCGATGCTCGCCGGCGACTGGCAGGCCTGCGTGGAGATCGCCCGCGGCCAGGCCCGCGACGGCTCGCACCTGCTCGACCTCTGCGTCGACTACGTCGGCCGGGACGGCACCACGGACATGCGCGAGCTGGCCGGCCGGTTCGCCACCGCCTCCACTCTGCCGATCATGCTGGACTCCACCGAGCCCGCGGTGATCGAGGCCGGGCTGGAGATGCTCGGCGGGCGCTGCGTGGTCAACTCGGTGAACTTCGAGGACGGCGACGGCCCGAGCTCCCGCTACGCCCGGGTGATGCCGGTGGTCCGGGAGCACGGCGCCGCGGTGGTCGCCCTGCTCATCGACGAGGAGGGCCAGGCCCGCACCCGAGACTGGAAGGTACGCGTCGCGGGCCGGCTGATCGAGGACCTGACCGGCCGGTGGGGGCTGCGCCGCGAGGACATCCTCATCGACGCGTTGACCTTCCCGATCGCCACCGGCCAGGAGGAGACCCGCCGCGACGGGATCGAGACGATCGAGGCGATCCGGGAGATCGCCACCCGCTACCCCGGGATCAACTTCACCCTGGGCGTCTCCAACATCTCCTTCGGCCTGAACCCGGCCGCCCGGCAGGTGCTCAACTCGGTCTTCCTGCACGAGTGCGCGCAGGCCGGGCTGACCTCGGCGATCGTGCACGCCAGCAAGATCCTGCCGATGTCGAAGATCCCCGACGAGCAGCGCGAGATCGCCCTCGACCTGATCTACGACCGCCGCCGCGAGGGCTACGACCCGGTGCAGCGGTTCATCGAGATCTTCGAGGGCGTCGACGCGGCGTCGGCGCGCGCCACCCGGGCCGAGGAGTTGGCCGCGCTGCCGCTGGACGAGCGGCTCAAGCGGCGGATCATCGACGGCGAGCGCAACGGCCTGGAGGCCGACCTGGACACGGCCATGGCCGAGGGGCGCTCAGCGCTATCCATCATCAACGACCTGCTGTTGGACGGCATGAAGGTGGTCGGCGAGCTGTTCGGCTCCGGCCAGATGCAGCTGCCGTTCGTGCTCCAGTCCGCCGAGGTGATGAAGACCGCGGTGGCCTACCTGGAGCCGCACATGGAGAAGACCGACGACGACGGCAAGGGGCGAATCGTGCTCGCCACCGTCAAGGGCGACGTGCACGACATCGGCAAGAACCTGGTGGACATCATCCTGTCCAACAACGGGTACGACGTTGTCAACATCGGCATCAAGCAGCCGATCAACGTGATCCTCGACGCGGCCGAGCAGCACCGGGCCGACGCGATCGGCATGTCCGGGCTGCTGGTCAAGAGCACGGTCATCATGAAGGAGAACCTCGCCGAGATGGCCGCGCGCGGGGTGGCGGAACGCTGGCCGGTGCTGCTCGGTGGGGCGGCACTGACCCGGGCGTACGTCGAGGACGACCTGCGGTCGATGTTCCCCGGGCAGGTGCACTACGCCCGGGACGCCTTCGAGGGGCTGTCCCTGATGGACCGGGTGATGGCCGCCAAGCGGGGCGGCGCCCCGGTGGTCGACCCGGAGCGGGAGGCGGCCCTGGCGGCCCGCCGGGAGCGGCGGGAGCGGCAGCGGGCCATGGTGCGCGAGGCGCTGCCTGAGCTGGACGACGCCTCGGTCCGCTCGGACGTGGCCACCGACGTGGAGGTACCCACCCCGCCGTTCTTCGGCACCCGGGTGGTCAAGGGGGTGCCGCTGGCCGACTACGCGGCGCTGCTCGACGAGCGGGCCACCTTCCTCGGCCAGTGGGGGCTGCGTGGCGCCCGCGGCGGCAAGGGCCCGTCGTACGAGGAACTGGTGGAGACCGAGGGCCGGCCGCGGCTGCGGTACTGGCTGGACCGGCTCATCGCCGACCAGGTCCTGGAGGCGGCCGTGGTATACGGCTACTTCCCGGCGTACGCCGAGGGCAACGACCTGGTGGTGCTGGACGAGAACGCGCACAGCGAGCGGGCCCGGTTCTCGTTCCCACGGCAGCGGCAGGAGCGGCGGCTCTGCTTGGCCGACTTCTTCCGGCCCAGCGGCGACGAGCTGGACGTGGTGGCGTTGCAACTGGTCACGGTCGGGCAGCCGATCAGCGAGTACACGGCGAAGATGTTCGCCGGCAACGAATACCGCGACTATCTGGAGGTGCACGGCCTGTCCGTGCAGCTCACCGAGGCCCTCGCCGAGTACTGGCACCGGCGGATCCGGTCCGAGCTGACCCTGCCGGGCGGGCGTACGGTGGCCGACGACGACCCGGCGGACCTGGCCGGCCTGCTGGGCACCGACTACCGCGGCTGCCGGTACGCGTTCGGCTACCCGGCCTGCCCCGACCTGGAGGACCGGGCGAAGATCGTGGAGCTGCTGGGCGCCGAGCGGATCGGGGTGCAGCTGTCGGAGGAGTTCCAGCTGATGCCGGAGCAGGCCACGGACGCGATCGTGGTGCACCACCCGGAGGCGAGCTACTTCAACGCCAAATAATCGGGGCGAGTGCTCTGACCTGCACTTCCACCCCCTCTGAGGGCCGCTGCACCATGATCATGCCGTCTCCAGGCCGTCACCGGCATCCGGGCAGTCATCGGCGGCCTGGTCGTCGCCGAACGCCTTGTCGATGGCCCGGCGGGTGCGGTCCTCGCTGTTGGGCAGGAGGTGTGTGTAGGTCCGCAAGGTGAATCCGGGATCGGCGTGGCCGAGATATGCCGACAGCGCCTTGATGCTCTCCCCGGCGTCCAGGAGAACCGAGGCGTAGGTGTGCCGCAGCACGTGCATCCCGTTGCGCCGGTCGTTGGGGATGCCCGTGGCGCGGATCGCGGGCTTCCAGACACCAGGGTTGAACTTCGATCGACTGAGTGGCAGGCCGTCCGTCGTCGTCAGGTAGAGCTTGACTGTCGTCAGGTCGCCGGTAGGAGTTCCCCAGGGCAAGGTGGCCTCTACGGGCGCGTACTGCTTGGCATGGTCGTCCAGGCGGCGAGCTACTGAGTCGGGCAGTGGAACCTCTCGCGTCTTGCCGCCTTTGGGCGGGGCGAAGATGAGTGCGCCGCGAACGAGCTTGATCTGACGGATGACGTGGAGGCTTGGCCGGGTAGCGTCCAGGTCATCAGGGCTAATGGCGAAAATCTCTCCCTGACGCAATCCACAGCCCGCGCCCAGGTCCACGGCGACCCGGTAGCGGTCGGGCATCTTCGCCCGAAACGCGGTGAGCCGATCGATTGACCAGGGCTGAACCTTGTTGGGAACCTGCCGGGGGCGTTGGATGCTCTTGGCCGAGAACGGGTTGCTGACGATCTTCTTGTCGTCCACCGCTGCGTTCATGATCATCGAGACGTCGCTGAACAGGACCCGGCGGTAGCCGGCGGACAGTCCTTTCTCCTGCAACCCGCGCGCCCACGCTCGGATCGTGGCCGGTTGGATGGAAGCCATCGCCTTATGGCCGAGCACGGGGTACACGTGCAGCCGGAGTTCGTACTCGATGCGGTCGCGGGTGAGAACGTCGGTCGTCGCGGCGGCGAGCCATTCGTCCGCGTATTGCTTGAAGGTGACGCGGCCCGCATCTGGATCGACGTAGGTGCCTTTGAGGATGTCGGCTTGGACGTTGGCGAGGAATGCCTGTGCCTCGCGCTTCTTCTTGTCGGGGAACGACTGCGACTTCTCTTTGCCGTCCGGGGCGATGTACCGGACCCGGTAGCGCATACCCTGTCCGCATTCCGGCTTCGGTTCCTGGCGGGACTTCCCGTCGGGGCCGACGACGGCGCGGTACCAGCGGTCGACGATGTGGGCCATGTCAGGCCGCCTTCGACTGGTCGGCAATGGCCGGGCTCCGCCGGCGGATCACGGTCCGTGGGTGGTTGCGGAGAGCCATCCCGCCCACCGTCGACCCGGGCGAGCCGAGCAGACCACCGCCCGACCCGCCAGCGTCCGTACGAGCCGTCAAGGTCCGCTTGACGTGGCGGGCCGGGCGGCGGCCCGCTCCCCAGAGGGCGGGTCGACGGCAGACGGGATGGCTAGGTGGGTTGCCGTGCGGGCGGAGGCATATCCTGTCTGGGCTCTATGGCCGACGGGCTTATTACCCTTGATCTTCTGGTAGATCGCGCGCCCGGCCCGAGCCACCGGCATTTGGTCGGGGCCCACGAGGTTCACGGACACCGGCAAGGCCATCGCCGCCGCCTGAAAGCCGTTGGGCTTTCTCCCGTACTTGCTTGATCCATGCCTCGTCGCGAACAAGCTGAAAGGGCTCTCCGATACCGTGGGTGTATAGCGCTCGGTTGAGGTCCAGGAGGACGTCGGTCTGATGGAATGCCTGTCGCGCGGTCTTCCTGAACTCCGGGTACGCAGCGTCCAGCCGGGCCGCGAAGGCGTGCAGCGCCAGGAGCTGGTTGGCATATGCGCGGCGCATGCTCCGACGCGCCCGGCGGCGAAACAACGGTTCAAGCACGTTCACAAGCCCAGCATGGCAGCTCCCGACAAGCGCGACTCTCACCGTGTAGACCGACGTGGATTCCAAGCGGACTTGGCCAGTTGGGTGACGAAACGAGTGGCGACGGTACAGCACGGCCCCGGACGTGCATGGACGTTGGTAGACCGTTTCGGCCGATCAAGGGGGCTATCAGAGCAGGTCAGACCAATCTGATTTCTCGTTCACACCGAAGAGCTCTCGGCGGCTCCGTGCGTTGACGAGGCACACGGCTACAGCAAAGATCAGCGCATGACTGCCGATGACTCTAATGCGCCTGCTGACCGTGAGCCGCAGCCGCCTCGAGCGATGCCGCTCCGCAAGATGTGGCTCTTTGGCGCATTCGGTGCGGTGGGCGCTCTCGCCGCCTTGGTGATCGCCCCGACGAATCCCGGCGGCTGGATCTTGCTTGCATCGCTCGGCGGGCTTGCGTGGCTGACACGTGTCGAACTGCGACGGCGCGACGTGGCGCAGCAGTCGGACGAACGACTGTAGCGGTGGGCCCACCTGGGCGTGCCCGATGCGTGCCCGATACAGCGGTCAACATGAGCCAACGCCGGCCCGCCGATAGTCCCAGCCTGCACGGTCCGCGCTCGTTTCCAGTCCGCACGGATACCCAGCGTGTGGATCAATCCGATTCCCAAGCTGACCGTTCGGCTGGGTACAGCTAAGCCGGGAAGCAGTACGGTACTCGGAATGATCAGCCGTACATGGTCAGGTACGCGGGCTCTGGCAGCCGTGGGTGTACTGGCGCTATCGATAGCAGGCTGTGCGGAAACAGGGCGCGCCCGGCCCGACGCGACGGACACCCCCGCCACGCCCCAGCAATCGCCGACCGTCGCGCCGTCGAGGGTCGCCCTGCTACAGAAACTCGGAGATGGCCCTGTCCGCAGTCTCTACGTGGAGGCGGATGGCCGATGGGAGTGCCGGGACTGCGCTGGCGACGGCAAGACGACATCCGGGGCGCTGACCGCTACTCAACTCCGGGATCTCCAGACCCTGCTGGCCGACCCCGCACTGGCAGGGGAGGACGATCGGAAGACCCGTTACCGCTTCACCTGCCGTGACGGGCTTGTTTCCACGTTGCAAACTGATCATGGTCTGGTCAGTTCGTCTGACTGTCCGGGAGAATCGCGGCCAAAGGTGGCGGGAGCAATCCTCCTGCTCCTCGCTGACTCCACCCCGGCCGCAGCGACGCGCTAGCAGCCCTCGCCCAGTCCTGCGCTCGGGGCTGGGTGACTATCTGGGTGACGACGGGTAGGACCGGAGGTGGACGTCCACGGACCACGGTGGACGGTTGCCCCAGCTGAGCCCTGATGCTGTGGCAGGTCAGCGAGTCGTGTGGGTTGCCTGGGGGTCAAGGGGTCGTCGGTTCGAATCCCGCCGTTCCCACCAAGGCCCGAGGGCGTATCCGATCGATGGACGCGCCGTCTCGTCGTTGAACGGCTGTTCAGGCGAGGCACTGGCCGCCCGGCAAGGCACCGAGCACTTGCTGCTGCCCGCCCCAGCCCACTACGCAACCGGCGCCTGCGGGTACGGCGTAGACGATGGCGTTCCGTGGTGCCGGATCCGCTGGCCCGGCCGGTCGTACCACAATGTCGGTGAAGCCGGCGGCGGTGAGCGCCTGCCGGATCTGGTCGGCCATCTGCTCCGGGCTGTCCGTGGCCGGAAACATCCGCCGGCGGGCCTGCTCCGCCACGCACTCCTCGGTGACTGGCCGGGCACAGTCAAACCTCATCCGGTCCAGCGCCGCGCGGATGGCCTCGGCTGCGGTCTCCGCCTCAGCTCGCTGCCTTGAGCTGAGTTTGCTGCGGCCCAGCTCGTCGTCCACTACTCGCTGACAGTAGGTGGGGTCGTACTGGCCGGCGGCCTGACCAGCCCAGGTGCAGAGGGTGGCGGGGCCGGACGTATCGGCCGGTGCCGGTGTGCCTGAAACATCCTGCCATTTTGAGCCGGCGGTGGCGGTGGACCCGGTGCCCGGCGCCGGGGATGGCGACCCGCAGGCAGTGAGTGCCAGGGCGGCGAGCACAAGCCCGACCAGCGCCGTCCGGGATGAACCGATGATTGGAGCATGCGCGTGCACTGCCAGAGCATAAGGACGCGCCGGCCGATCCGGTGCCCCGGTCGAGAGACGATCGCGTATCTCAGCGGAACCGTTGAGCAGCGCCGGGCGAGGCTGCCCTTCCTTCGCCGGCTCCTTGCAGTGTGGGGCACACAGGGGGCACAAGAT